>CBDURE010000011.1:0-45652 GCA_965369605.1 uncultured bacterium | reverse complement strand
GGGGGATAAGATATAACAACAACCTTTCCCGACAGGCTCTTTCGCGGGAATGACGGTTGTTTCAACATTGAAGTGCTGAGACACTTTCCATGGAATGCCAGGAATATTATATTAAAAATCTAACATGCTATCTTGATGCTGATTCAACCTGAAATCGGATATTTGTTTCTGAATACTGCTTTGCAATTCGTCGATATCCTGAGCTGCTGATTTATCCTCAAGTGACCTGACAATCGATTCGCTCAGTCCGAGTCCCCCATTCGTTTTCGACATTTCATTTGCAATCTGCTCGAAGAACATATCCATGTACATCTTGCTTCCCGGCGATTCACCAAACAGTCCGCTTTTCATATTAGCCGAGTGAAATTTTTTCAGGATTGAATACATGAAATACGCTTCCAAGTCCTCAGCAACTTTTTTCAACTGGGCGCTTTCATCCGGCTTATGCAGTTGCTTGTCTAATGCAATGGATTTATTTTCCAGAGTCGCTTTGAAATCTTTTTGCTGCTGAGGGTTGCTTTCAAGCAGAGGGTTTTTTGAGAGCAGAGGGTTAAAACCCTCTGTTATTTGTTTACTGGATTGGCTGGCATGCCGCATGTTGGGCGACTCGGGCGGAGGCAGTGGTCCAAACGGATATTTAACGCCGGGGATGTCCATTTAAATTATCTCCAGTTCAGCTTCCAGAGCGCCGGCAGCTTTTATTGCCTGGAATATCGCGACAACGTCCTGCGCGGTTGCTCCCATTTGATTAAGCGCGCTTATCAGATTTTCACTTGTTACCTCAACGAACTCCGCGGCGCTCTCGGCGACAATAATCCCGGATTCAGGCACCACGATTGTCGCGCCTCTTGCCAGCGCACTCGGCTGGCTGATTCCAAACGACTCCGAAACGCTCACCGTGATATTTCCATGCGCGATACTGACAGGCATTATCTTTACATTGCCGCCCAATACAATAGTTCCGTTTTTTTCGTTTATTACAATTTTCGACGGCGCATCCACTCCGATTTCAATCTGCTCGATTTGCGCGATGAATCCAACCGGATTGCTGTATGATTTACGGGGAATTATCATTTTAATTGTGGATGGGTCAACTGCTGTCGCTTTTGATGACGGATACATTTTGTTAATCGCGCGAGCGGCGCATGTCGCGGTTGTGAAATCGCTTTTGCGAAGTATCCATGTCAGAATATCTCCATCGCTGAATGTAAACGGAACCTCACGCTCGACAATAGCGCCGGATGGAATTCGTCCTACTGTAAGGAAATTCTTTTTCACTTTCGCGCCGGACTGCCCGGATGCTCCGAATCCGCCAAGTGTAATCGCTCCCTGCGCGACAGCGTAAATCTCGCCGTTTGCCGCCTGAAGCGGGGTCATTACAAGCGTACCGCCCTCCAGCGATTTCGCGTTTCCCATTGACGAGACTGTTATGTCAATCAAGTTGCCTGGTTTTGCGAATGGCGGCAGGTCGGCTGTTACCATTACAGATGCGAAATTCTTCACCCTAATATCGGATGGACTCGCCGCGATTCCCATGTTATTAAGCATGTTCGATATCGCCTGCGCGGTGAATTTAACCGAGTTGGTGTCGTCGCCGGTTCCGCTCAGGCCGGTTATTAATCCAACACCAAACAACTGATTTTTCCTGACTCCCTGAAGGCGCGCGATATCTTTCAGGCGCACTTGTACAAGGTTTTTTGGAATATTATCAATAACAACCGGCTTTGTTCTTGCCGGCGCGGTTTTTGTCGCAGGTGTGGAGTCAACAGAATCAATAAGGAAACTGTATCGATGCGATTTATTGTCGCTGTCTGAATCCTGCCCGAAAGCGGGACATGCGAGCAACATAATAAATAGTATATATAGCGCTGTTCTTATAATCATGGTTATTTCCTTTGTTTAAAATATCCAGTTAAATATCTTTGAAAGAAATCCCGGCTTCTGGCGAGATGCAACAGGCCCTTTGCCCTTATAGTAAATCTCAGCATCAGCGATTTGGGTTGAGAGAATTGAATTCGACGGCGTGATATCCAGCGGCCGTACCACTCCCGTAACAACCATCTCCTGATTTTCCTCGTTGATACGCACGTTGCGAGTGCCCTCGATAATGAAATTCCCGTTCGGGAGAACCTCTATTATCGTGGCTGTCATTCGTGTTGAGAAATTGTTGCTGCTGGATGTTTCCCCTGAGCCGTCAAAACTCTCATCAGGATTAATCTCCAAATCCTTCAAAGGCCAGATCGGCTCAAAGAATTTCGGCGCGAGATAATCCAAAAAGCCCTCTACCTTCACGCCGCCATCCATGTCAACCTTCTTTGCGAATTTGCTATTGCCTTTCGATGACGCTGTTGTTGACTCAATCACGATAATAGTCAGGATATCTCCCACCATTCTCGCGCGAAGATCTTTGAATAAACTAACACCGCGAGCATCAAACAGCGATTCCGCTTGAACAGCGGTAATCGTATTCAACGGCAGAATCAATAAAATCGAAATAATAATTATCGCTATTGTTTTTGTTTTCATTTTATTGTACCTCTTTATTAATCCCCTGGGAACGCGACCGTCCCGGCCGCACCCCGGTCGTTATAACTCAACCTCACCTTCGCCTGTTACCTTGCATACAATGGTTTTCCTGCTTTTCTCGTTCAGCACTTTTATACGCTCGCCGAGTTTACCGGATTCAAGCGCCTTTCCAATCATTGTTAGCATAAGCCCCTTATGGTCGAAAAACACAATAACCCTGTCACTCTTGTGAATGATATCCGGTTTTTCCATCAGATTTCTGTCGAGTTCACGGCCTGCGCCGCAGTTTACTTTCAAAACAAAACTGTCAATATCATCATCCTTGTAAACAGGCATCCTGACTGAACTTGTTGAAAGGTCGCGCCATGCGAATTTGTACGCTTCTGTATCGTTCAAACTCTCGCCGCGTTTTATATCCCGTGATGCGACAGCCACCGGAACCTCGATTCCGATATATACCCTCAATTCAAACCGCCGTATTGTCTTCCCCCCCGATATCAGCACCACCTGGAAATTGTCGCTTTTAAGCAGTGAGTTTCTTTTCCTGTCAACAATTCTGATTTCTATTGCGCCCTCGGAACTGACTGAATCCATTATTCGCTTTGAATACAGCCTGTGAGGCAAATCAGAATAAACCTCATGCTGCGACAGGAATTCCCCCAAAACGCTGAGCATTTCATCGTGTGAAATCTGGTGTTTCACCTGCTGAGCGTTTGCGGGTGGTGACAGCACAAGAAGAATCAGCAGAACAAGAAGCGCTGATATAATGGTGATAGCCGCCGTCGCGAATTTCGTTATTGTGCGTTTTTTTTCAAGTTTAGCGTCACTCATAGCTTATCTCCTTAACTGGTTCGCCATCTGCAGGATTTCATCAGCAGTTTGGACAGCTTTTGAATTTGTCTCAAATCCACGCTGTGCGAGAATCAGATTAACAAGTTCCTCAACGATGCTGACATTCGACTGCTCGATATATCCCTGCGCGATTGTGCCGAAACCGTCCTCGCCTGGATTTCCCGCCTGCGGAGAACCGGACGCGTCTGTTTCGACAAACAGGTTTTTGCCCATTGCCTTGAGTCCGCCGGGATTCTGGAATCGGGAAAGTTGAATCTGGCCGACCTGCGTCATCGCGGTTTGGCCGGGAAGCATGACAGCCACATTGCCATCCGGCGCGACATCGACTGAAATCGCGTTTTCCGGCACGACAATATTTGGATTAAGCTGCAATCCGTCGGATGTTACAATGTTTCCGGTGCCGTCCAGTCTCATGGTGCCGTCGCGCGTGTACGCGGTGGAACCGTCCGTCATGAGTACCTGGAAGAAACCGTCGCCCTCGACTACGAAATCGAGCGCGTTTCCGGTGTGCTGGAACGCTCCCTGCGAAAACAGTTTTTCTGTCGCCACAGGTTTTACACCCAGACCGACTCTCAAGCCGGTTGGCTGCTGCGCTCCGGACAGTGTGGTTGAACCAGCTTCACGATACGTCTGATAAAGCAGATCCTGGAAATTGATCCTGTCCTTTTTGAAACCGGGAGTGTTCGAGTTGGCGATATTATTCGCCACGACGTCCACATGCATCTGTTGGGCCTGAAGCCCACTGGCTGCGGAGAATAATGCGCGGATCATATTTACGTCCTCCGGTAGATATAAAGCCCTATCAATCAATCAAGGGCTTCCGACCTCCCCGAAGGGACCAGTCGGTTAAAGTAATTTAATCTTCTAAAATAAATCCTCCTCACAAACCGTATCGGAAATTTCATGCAGGGACTTTAATTCTGATTCAATTTAATTTAGAGTTTTTTTGGGTGGATTTTGAGTTGATTTTCAGCGGATTGCAATCTTCCCCCTGGGAGCGCTTTCGCTCCAAGGGGGGGAAAATATAACAAATTTTACATTTCTCCTCACGAGTTGCAGAAATCGCTGGGTTGACTGAATCTCTTAAGTATGGTATATGTAAATTTACTATTGGTAGACAAACTGATGAGCTAAAATAATGAACAAAATTTGATAAGATATTATCCTAAACAGATGGACATCTTACACCGATAAGTAGAATGACAACCTTTTGGGGTTGTCATTGATGATTTCAAATACCCTTTCATATATTGAGGGCCGAAGAGATTATGAAAACTGAATTTACACTTAATGAACTAGCAATTGTTGTAGCTGCAAAAAGTCATAACCCTACAATTCTTAATCCTGATTTTCTCAAGCGCAATAGAATTGTACCTGACGATTGGGAATTGGATACACTTGAAAAGCAATTTTCTTCGGTTACAGTATCGCAGGTTGTTTATAATAATGGTATCTCAATTCTTGCTCAGTATGAAAAAGTGATATTTACAGAAAATATAAAAGGTAAAGAATATAGTGATTTTCAAATCCCAAATATTGCTAGAGAATATGTAAGTATACTTCCTCATGTTTCATACACTGCGATAGGGTTTAATCCGAAAGGACATATTCAAGTGGAAAATAACGAAATTGCTGAGAACTTTGTAATTGATAATTTGATTAAAGCGGGACCATGGGAATTAATCAAAGAAGTGAAACCTATTGTAGCGACCAATTTTGTTTATCAATTTGATGATTATAGCATTGGAATAGCGATTGAGTATGAAAAATTGCACATGGAGAAAGATGAATATGCTCCAGTTATTTCATTTTCTTCAAATTTTCATCGAGATTTTGCATTGACAGAAGGACAGAAAGAATTAGAACAAATGTTATCAAATTGGAAGGATGATCTTGAAACTTTTAAAAGTGTGGTTAATTCATTTCTAAGTGAAGGAATGGCGGGAAAATGACAAAGACTAAATCATCAAAATCGACATTAACAGAAGAATCAAATTTGGCTCTCTTTATTTTAGAATCGGATTTAAACGAGCAAGATAGAAGGAACTTAAGGATTAGAAGTAGTATGGAAAAAGGTATCCCAAAAATATTTGGGAACCTACGTATTCCTCTCGCAAGTGAAAGTTATAAGGAAAGCACTCCTACAATAATAAAAGTAAAAAGAGTCCTGTCAACCTTGAGTATTCCGGAATTGGCAGAAATTCGGATAATTGAAGACGTTTCTAATTCTACTGAGAATTTGAATAATCAAATAATTAAAGATTTACAAAGTGTGCGATTTAAGCCGATTTTTCAAAAGCTTGATGGATTTCTTGATCTTCCAGAGAATTGGGATTCTTATGGTTCTCTAAAAATTTATCCTGAATGCATTGAAGCAGCTAAACGGTTGATAAAAGAAATAATGGTTGAACCATCTTTTGAATTACCTTTTCCTGTTCCACTTTACAGTGGTTATTTACAATTAGAATGGCATAGATTTAATATGGATTTAGAAATAGAGTTTATTTCATTGAATGAGATAGAAATTTATTATTACGATACAGAAGATGAACTTGAATGGATAGAAAATATTGATAGTTTGGATATCACCAAATTGTCGAAATTAATAAGAAAATTTTCCTAGATGGATGAAAATACAATTACAGAGGATTCTAAAATAACCAACGAAACAATTCTTTGGCGACGTGTCCATGATTCACACATAAATCAAGTGAAGGAACATCCAAAAATAGGTCGCGTTTCTACAGGGGCATTCAAAGGACCCAAAGGACCAAGAGGGTTAAAGGCTTTCTCTGTTGTAATTACATCTTTAACTAATCATACCGCAAAAGAAGTATTAAATGGTTATAATCAGCATTCCTTAGTATCATTTACAGTTGGAAAAGCAATCGAATTGAATCAAGAAGTAATATATTCTCCAACTCCAGAAGAGTGTGGCCATGGTGATGTTGAGGGGGATAAACCACTAAACACCGTTTTGCGGAAATTCGTAAGATCCTATGAATGGGTTATTAAACCGAATCTTGAAGAATTCGACAATTATATTAGTGGAGAGGAGTATGCTGAGATTGAAGACAAAAATTCTAATCAATAATCCTGATTGGTTATTAGTATTTAATAAACTATTACTTATTACACGCACCACCCCTACCCACTACGAATCTGCCCCCTAACCAGCACTACCCCTATCGCCAAAAACGCAAGCGCGAATGCAATCAGCATCCCGAACTGGGGCAACATACCCATTAGGCCCTGATGCTGCCAGAATACGTTGTGGAAGCCGTCAACCGCCCATGTTATAGGCGAAATGACACCGATTTGCAGGAGTATTTTCGGCATGATGAAACGCGGCACCATCGCGCCGCCGATTGCTGAGAGTGAGAGGATAACAAGCGGAGCGAGACTTCCGATCTGCTCCTCTGATTTCGCGATTCCCGCCAGCATGATGCCAAGCCCACTTGCCATGAGGGATGTCGCGAGCGCCATTAGGAATAATTGAAATGGGTACGACCATATTTCCAGTTTAAAAACGATCCAGCCGAATATCAGCATGAAGTAAATCTGCATCATGCCTGTTGTCATGAGTCCGAGCAGTTTTGCCGTGAGAATTCCCTCTACGCTTAACGGCGATGTCAAGAGGCGTTTGAGAGTCCCGCTCTGCTTTTCGCGCAGCAATGTGCCCGCGCCGAATGAGATTCCGAACAGAAGGAACATGACCATCGCGCTGACAACGGCTTGCACATACCCCGCTGATGAGCTGACATCCTGCCCCACGACCTGTTCGCTAGTTATTTTGATCGGCAAATCATCGAACATCGCATCCATTGATTGCGCGCCGGATTCATCGCTGGAATCGCTCTTGTCCTTATTGGCGCCTCCCATTTGCGGAACGATGTATTTATCGATATAGAATCTCGCTACTTTTATATTCTCCTCGCTTTCCCCCTGTTGCCTGAGAAGTTTTTCAATCATGTTGGGCATGAAGTACTCTGCCAGATCTGATGTAAAAAGAATCTGCTGCATCTTGCCCTGAATCAAACCGTTTTCGAGCTGGTTGGACGGGTCATAAATCAGTTTCAAATCGGCATCGTCGCCCGCGATTACCTTTTCCCCGAAACCATCAGGAATAATCAGCGCCACAGAACGCTTCCCTCCTATTACATGCTTGTATGCGTCCTCCTCACTAACTGAATTCAATATGAGAATGTCATCATCCTCAATCGCTTTCACAATTTTTTCGCTGATTTCAGATTTGTCGTTGTCCGCTACATCAAAATTGATTTCAAGATCCTCAATGATACTTTCGCCGCCCCCACCGAATGTAAATCCAAAAAGCAGCGCCATCAAAACGGGGACAAGGAACGACATAATCACGGCGCCCCTGTCCGAGAAAAACAGTTTCATATCCTTGATATATAGGTTGAACAGAGGTCCCATCAGTCGCGAAGCTCCTTTCCGGTGAGATGCAGGAACACTGTTTCAAGATTCGGTTTACGAATTGTCGCGCTGGTTATGCCGCAGTCTTTTGATGTAATCGAATTCATTATCGATTGAAGTTTCGCCCCGCCATGCGCGGTTTGAATCGTAAGCCTGCCGTCGCTGAAATCAACCGTGCCGTCATCGACAATCTGGTTTAAATCATCATTCGAAAGTTTGCCCTGGATTTCCAGTTCGATAACGTCCTTCTCGCCGATTATATCTATGAGTTCATCAAGAGTGCCTTTCGCGATAATTCGCCCCTGATCGATTATCGCAATGTGTTTGCACAACCGTTCAGCCTCATCCATGTAGTGGGTTGTGTAGAGAATGGTCATGCCATCGTGCGCAAGATTTTCGACCAGGTCATAAATCAAATTTCTGGATTGCGGATCAATTCCGACAGTCGGCTCATCCATCATAACAATTTCAGGTTTGTGGATTATTCCCGCTGCCAGATTTAATCGTCGTTTCATGCCACCGCTGTATGTTTTAGCGCGGTCGTTCCTGCGGTCATACAGACCTGTGAATTTCAATAAATCGTTCGCGCGATTATTCAGATCAGCGCCTTTCAATCCAAACAGGGAGCCGAAGAATTTCAGATTCGCGATTCCGGACAAGTTATCGTAAATCGCGAGTTCCTGCGGCACTATCCCGATTTTCCGCTTGAACTCATACGATGCGGGATTAAGCGGTTCGCTGTCGATGAAAATCTCGCCGCCGTCGATTTGATGAAGCCCCAGAATTGCCAGTATCAGTGTGCTTTTACCAGCGCCGTTCGGACCGAGCAAACCGAATACACAATTCGCCGGAATGGCAAGTTCAGCGCCGTTCAGCGCGGTGATGTCACCGAATCGCTTAACCACATTTTTAGCCTCAATCCGATATTTATTCGATGCGCCCATATTCCCTCCCATTCTCAAGCGCTTTTTTCACAGGCGCGAAACTTCGTCGATGATATATTGTCGCGCCGAATTCATCCAGTGCCTTGAAATGCTTTTTTGTTGGGTATCCGAAATGAGAATCAAATCCGAATTCGGGAAATTCACTCGCAAGTTTGAGCATGTACCTGTCGCGCGTAACTTTCGCAATTATACTGGCAGCTGCAATCGATGCGCTTTTCGTGTCACCTTTAACAATCTGCACCTGCGGTTGGAGTCCGTGCACCGGACGGTTGCCATCGACAAGGTAAATCGCGTTTCCCTCGTTCAATTCCTTTGACGCCTGAAACATGCCAAAAAGCGCCGCGTTCAGGATGTTGATTCTGTCTATCGTTTCGACATCGATAATCGCGACCGCCCATTTAATCGCGCCTGCGGTGATGCGGTCATAAAGCAAATCTCTTTTTTGAGGTTTGAGTTTTTTGGAATCGTCGATGCCGTCAATTGGATTATCCAAATCGAGAATGCAAGCCGCGGACACCACAGGCCCTGCGAGCGGACCTCGTCCAGCCTCATCAAGCCCGACAACGATTGCACCGTTTTGCGCATAATGGCGGTCGAATTCGTAACGCGGATATCTCGTGGATGAAATCATAAATTCGCCAGATATGATAATGCACAAAGGCTCATCGGGCAAACCAAATACTCGAATCCGTAACCCGGTCATGCCGTCCCGAATAAAGGTAAAAATTTTCCATAAAGTAAATCAGGCATGCCGGGGTCCTGCGCTAAAGTTCAATTGACTTAATCCTTTTTGGTATCTATAATGCTTCTGTTAAAGCGTATTATATGAAGAATCCATGGAGCGTTACGCCCGATGAGTGGCGTATGATTCCCATGGAAACGGAGGATATCATGAGGCAGCTTGAGAATAAGCGAATCCTGATGATTATCGCCTCGAAAGGCTATCGCGATGAGGAACTCAGCGTCCCTATGAAAATGTTCGAGGACGCCGGAGCGACTGTTGACATCGCGGCTGAAAAGGAGGGACGGGCGCGCGGAATGCTGGGCGCACGTGTTGAAAGCGATATCGTTTACAGCAACGCGGAGATTGACAAATACGACGCGGTCATTTTCGTTGGCGGTGTCGGCTCGCAGGTTTACTGGAACGACCCGAAAGCCCACTCGCTGGTCAAGGAAACCATAGAGAAAAACAAACTTCTCGGCGCAATCTGCCTTGCCCCCCCGACACTGGCGCATGCCGGAGTACTCAAGGGGAAATCCGCTACCAGTTACACCAGCGCCGCAACGGCATTAAAAAAAGCGGGAGCCAACTACACCGGACAATCAGTGGAGGTCGATGGCTCAATTGTAACCGGCGATGGCCCTACCTCGGTCGTGGAATTCGCGCAAACGATAATCGACCAGCTTGTTGCAAATCAATCATCCGCAAATTAGTGCGGGTTAGTAATCAGATTACCCCTCGCTGGAGTAGCATGTAACCCGGTGTCCCTTCACCAGGGTTATGCGTGAATTTGCCTCTATCATTCCCGGTTAGTGAGAAATTAGTTTATTGCTGAACACCTTATGTTCGGAAAGGTACCGAAAGTTTCTGTGGAAAATCCACAAACTGCTTGCCTGCTAAACAAATGTATGCCACAATGCAGTCTGAAAGTTTGTAATATTCTTATCTGCTTACATCTATAATTTTGCTATACTTAATCTTTTCTAATCTGGGTTAGAGGATTGAGAATGAAGATCAAGAAAAAATTCTATAACGAAGATTGCATTGAAGGATGCAAAACGCATATAAAAGACAATTCGATTGATCTCATAATTACTGACCCACCGTATGGAATCAATGGAGATAAACTACATAAACACTATAATCGAAAGGAAAATTTCGTTCTTGATGGATACATTGAGATTCCTGCAAAGCAATATGCTGATTTCAGCATCAAATGGATAAGTGAGGCGGAACGGGTTTTAAGACCAGGAGGATCACTTTATGTTGTTTCAGGATATACAAATCTGATTGATATCCTGAATGCTCTAAAGCAGACAAAATTAATAGAAGTTAATCATATAATTTGGAAGTACAATTTTGGAGTATATACAAAAAAGAAATACATCTCCTCTCATTATCATATCCTTTATTATACAAAACCTGGCGGCAAAGTTACTTTTAATACTCATTGCCGATATGGGGCAGATGAAAAAAACGATAAAAACCGTTCTCTGAATTACAGTGACCGTGAAGATGTATGGGTTATTAATCGCGAATATAAGCCAGGTAAAATAAAGAATAAAAACGAACTGCCATCACAATTGTTAATTAAACTAATTCAATATAGTAGCAATAAGAATGATCTGGTTTGTGATTTGTTTCTAGGCAGTTTTTCAACTGCTAAAATTGCTATTGGGTTAAATCGAAGTGCTATTGGCTTTGAATTGAGTAAAACAGCTTTCGAATATCAAATTGATGAAATAGATAAAATTCAAACAGGATATTTAATTCCATCTCTAAGGCAACCAAACGAAAGCATTAATGTAAATCAAGGTAAACCATGGAACGAAGAAGACAAGAAGTTACTTAGGGACAGATATTCAGATCTTATTAATAAAAAAATGACAAAAAAGTACGCTATTGGCATTTTGTCGGAAGAATTTGGACGAGGAAGATGGTCACTATTAAAACTCTTGGACAGAATGAATGGTGAAATAGTTTTAAAAGAATCCCAGATGGATTTTACAGATAAAATGCTTGAAAAATAATTAATGAGGAGTTATTCATGGAATTTGTGATTGAACTTGTTGATAAAATCGCAGATATTGGAGCAACAACTGCTCGACCACCACTGATCGAACAGATAGAAATATTTCAATATTATTTTTCACAAGATGGCAAAATTGATTCTGAGAATCTTGAAAAACGAGATGGAGTATGCACAAGACGAGAACTTTTATTACGCTTCTTAGTTCTAAATGCAGTTCTTGATCAAGGTCCTGATATAGAAGGCGTAAGAAGATTATTAGTAACAGTAACAAATAATTTATATCAGAATGAAATCAGATTCCTACATAGTCCAATTGAGTTTTTTCAAGAGATTGGGATTGCCGTTCAACATATTCTTTCTGAACATGATGCCATTAAGGAAATCCGCTCAATGCTATGGGCAGAAGAGAATCAGTCCAGTCCAAACAAGTACAATCTTTTCATGGATAATTGCAAACAAGTATTGAATTATGCAATTTTTAGATGGGGCGTGCCATTAGCATTGCCGCTCCTTTTGGAGCGTGATGTAACTGATGTAGCAAAAAAACATGATGTCCTCTTGAAATATTTAAAAAGCTGGCCTTCTGCCGAAATAATGAGCCAACAACTTAAAGACAATGAGAGATATGGTTTAGGAAAGGCAATCGGTGATAAGGCTTGTCATCTATTTGCAAAATGGACTGTATCATCTTTCAATCTACTAAATGCAAACACTCCAAATTGGGGAATTTATTCATTTGAAATACCTTTTGATAGTAATGCTGGTCGCGTTTTATGGAGAACAGGTTTTCTTCTTAAATGGGCAAATGAAAGGGAATATGTTCAAAAAAGCGTAATTCAAAAAGGGAAAGGAAAAGGTGGATTAGACTATATACGTGTTACAAATATACGTGGAATGAAAACAAATACTGATCTTCCTAACGAAATCTGGCAAAATTATTTTGATTTAGCGTGTTCTCACCTTTGCTCTCATAAGAAAGGACCGAAAAAGGCAGAGATTCAGAGAATACCTCATGCTTTTTTGATGAGTTCAACAAGTTCATATGGTGTTGCTGAGTTTGACGACGGATTAATACATATCGGGACGAAATACTGTTTTAATCATGATAAACCAAGATGTAATGAATGCCCAATTAGTAGTATATGTGAGGGCAATAATAATCAACCATATTTGATTGCTCAATATAGAACGTAATCATACCCCAGGAAAAAGCCTGCCCTGAACAAAGCCGAAAGGGATTCCCAGCTGGATTATTTTTCTCTGCCTCTTTGAATACACCATCCGATGTAACAATAAAAAAACTGCTCAGAAACAGTCCCATCTCGAATAGCGAGATGGGACTATATTTTGCTCCAAAGACTAAATACGAGCCAGCTCCTGGCGAGCCAGCTCCTGGCTGACCAGTTCCTGGCTAGCCAGTTCCTGGCTGGCCAGTTATTCCTGGCTGGGTGGGATCCAGTCTCCGTCCGGACCGCCGAAAGCACCCATCTCGCTGCCGTCATCGCTTAGCAGAAGCGGGTTACCGACATGATAGAAAGTCGGTCCCGGACCGCCGTAGTTTGGATCCTGATTGTCCGCATTGTCGAATGACCCCGCTCCTTTGACCGCAAGATCGGAATACTCAATTCCACCGTTAGTCAGATCGAGATTATAGACACAAGAATTTGTGACAGTCAGTGTAAATAAAGAATCGAATCCAGCGCCAAGAAACAACGGGTACTGTGTGAGCTCCGTTGCGACCAGATTGCTCACAATCGTGTTTTTCACAACGATTGATTCTCCGGCCTGTGTGGCTGTACCACAACGCAAACCCCGGACCGCACCTGCCTGATCACCAGCCGCTCCCACAGGGTTAAAATCGTCAATCGTGTTGTTTGCCACAACTGCACCGGGGCTGTTAGAGATTACTACTCCTTCTATAATGTTGTAGTAGTAATAGCTGCCGATCCCCATGAAGTTTCCAGCAGCTCCTGATAAGTCATAGATGTCGTAGATAAGGTTGTTGTTCACCTGGAGACCGCTCGAACAGTTGGAACAAGTAATGCCTTGAGAACGAGTAATGATGGCATCCCCGGAATTATGCCGGTTTTGATGGTTAATATGATGAATTTCATTGCGCCTTATGTGAGCGTCGGTGACATTGCTGAGGCCGATGGCAGTTACCCCGCTGGACCAATTGTACGATCGCGTGTTGAAGAGGTTTACGAACTCGTTGTGCGCGATCGTGATATCAGTTCCACCGCTGACGAGGAGTCCTCTCATGTGACATACATTTACTGTGGTCCCGAATTTGAAGTTTGTTACAGCGACATCCGAGCAATTAATCAGATACAGCAACTGGAAATTACCGTTGGTTGACCCGCCCCACCAATTGATCTCAAACTCGTTTGTGGTCAGTTCGAACCCGCTGATCTTCACATCCGTGACATCAGTCCCTGTCATGTGATTGACAACGAGACCATTAACCCAGCCACTGTTCACCTGTATTTTCGGTTTTCCCATTCCACCGTTCCAGTTGTCGCCAACCAGGTCAATGCCTGATTGCAACACGACCGCTTCCTCGTAGTATTCAGTTCCAGTCTCAACGGCATCAACTCTGACAGTCCATCCAGTCAGGCATGCATTGAGACCTTCCGTTATCGTGCTGTATGGCGAGGCTGGCATGCCATCACCCACACCGGTGTAGTCACCATCAACATAAATACTTCGCGAGACCACAATCGGATGAGTAATTGTCCATGTGTCGTTTCCGTTTAAGCGTAAAGTAGCCTGGTATGTGAGCGGATATGTCTCCATAGGATCATACGCGTACTGATAAGTTCTTAATGGCGATACATCACCCACGAACTCATAAGTACCGTCACTATCAAAGTCCCAGTCATAAGTTATCGCAGCTACCGAAAGCGATGCATCGAAATGGATATCCCAATCGGTCGGAGCAGGATCATCTGTAGTGCCTTCAGGCCCGATGTCATCATAGAACGGCTCCGGTGTGAACGTAAAGTGCGGCTCGACCTGATCCGACATCACTTCGATATTGAAAACCTGGTAAGTGGCGAATTCATCAATTGGAAATAGGCCCACAAGCGGGTTTTCTACAGGACCAACTCGAGTTATTCCGTCCATTCCGTTTAACAGGGGTGCTGCATTCTGTCCGGGAATATAACTATCTGTAACTTTAACAATCCCGGAATACATTCCACCCTCACTACCGGCTGAATTCGTGATAACACCCTCAAAGACAAGTGGATCAGACGGGTCATGTCCTGTTCCACTCAATGGAGTGTTTGAGAAAGTGACTGCACCGGATGTAACACCCGGAACCATGATATCTACACCACCTACAGAACTGTCCGCTCGCATTTCGTTCAGCTCGGTGCCGACTGGAACCGCGTGGTTTATATCAACGACCTTAACCTGCAGAGTTGCCTCTGATGCAACATCATCCGCTATAAGATTATTGGCTAAAATCTCAACACTTACTTCGCTCGCAGCTTTTTTGTTATGCTGCGGCACTCGGTATTCAGGCGTGAATCTCTCCGATTTTGACGCTGCACTGACAGCGTATGTACATCCAATCGCGATGATAAAATCCACGTTACCCATTGTCTCAAGATCAAATACGTAATCCTGATAGTCGTAATCATTACCCATCGCCATCACCAGATTTCCTGACGGTGGCGGATCTGTTATACTCGTGAAGCCTGTTAGGGATACTGGATCAAAATTCCCTGCTGAATAATCATCGAAATGTAATATATAAGGATGAACAGTAGCGTCGGTTGCGAATATATGATCGAGTGACGCATCCAGATACCCCGTTAGACCATCTGCATTTTTCAAATAAGATCCCGCAGTGGTTGCTTCTATTCCGGGAAAGGATATTCCCGTGGCATTTGAGATTACTATTCCCTCAACATTAAAAACATGCAGGTCGGCTCGATTCTGCCCCGATATTGGCTTCAACGGATCACCAGGCCCAAATGGATGCTTTATTCCAATTGAAACGAGCACATTCCCATCCGGGTCAAGTTCCACCGATGCAATCTTCACACAATCTGTGCATGGCGCCAACGAAAGGAAGTTGGTGATGTCAACAACCTCAAGAACATCCTCCAATGCCGATTTTCTCAGGGGAACAAGAGACGCGTTTTCATCTGAAAAGACCAATTCAAACAGTCCCATAATCCCGTATCCATCAGCTGGATTACCCTGAGCATCCAAATCTGATATAAAAACGGGAAGGCTGTCATAACCGGATGAGTCCAAACTGCCTGAACCAGGCGTCATTCCGGGCATAACAGAATTGTTTGAGGAGGAACATCCAAATAAAACTGTAATGAAGAGAAGTGTTAGAAAAATATTGATGCGTGACATAATTCACCTCATCGATTCATTTTTTAACAAAAAAGATTGAATATTAGTATAGCATATGGAAGCAGAGTATGTAAACCTGCATCCCTTCACCGGAGTAATGTGCGGATTTGCCTCAATCATCCCCGGTTAATGATGGTCTGTCTCATAACCCCATATTTTCTGTCATTCTGAAGGTAGCCGAATAGGATTCCCGGTCAAACGCTTTTCTGTTAATATCAGATCCACCCACCATCAATTATACATCTGGCTTGGCGGAGTCCAGTCGCCATCGGGACCGCCGAAACAGCCCATTTCACTGCCATCATCCGCGCCTGTTGCGATAACCGAATTCTGCGGATGATAGAAATTATCACCGGACGTATAATCGAAATCCGGATCCTGCCTGTTGGGGAGATACATTCCGTAACTGCCAACTCCCTTGTGAATCATGTTTGAATAATCATTGCATGATGTTGGCAGTGGGTCGAGTTCACCCCAGTAAACACAGCAGTAATCGGCGTAATGAACAGGTGTTGAATCGGCTCTGAAACCGGAATCCCAGTGTCCGCCTCCTGAACCGGTATAGTAGTGCGTGCTTTTGAAAATATTGTTTGTGAATGTGTCTGTTGTGGAGCTGTCTGTCCCCACACAGAAACCATTATCGGCATCATCTCTTGCAATCGCGTTGAAATTATCCATTGTATTGTGGTTATAAATGTAACTTCCCTGAAGCAGAGCGCCATCTATAACATTACACATATCCGAGCCGGTACGCGGTGTTGTCTGGGACATGTCATAAATATCATAGAATAAATTGTTGTTAATCGTTACGTTCGAATTTGTATTCCAAATCCAGAGGCAATACTGGATTGACCAGCCTGAATCAGGGCCCAAATCGGGAAATCCAATGTCATGAAACTCGTTGTTCCTGATTGTAACCGTATCGCAGTTTGTCAAATGGAGAATATCAACATGACGACTTCCCAATGACGGATCTACAGTGTGCTCAATGTCTACAAATTCACACTGCTGAATAAGGCTGTTGTCAACATTATTAAAGCGCACATAATGCGGATAACTACCATCTGAATTACCTGTAAATCGGCAATTCAGCATTGTAAAATTAGTTGTATCTCGTATGTAAAATATGTCGCCCGAACTGCTGTTATTGTAATTAAAAATAAGATTTCCGATTGCTGAGTTGTTACTCTGGCTGATGTAGGGATATGCAGTATCGATATCGATTACCGGCCTTTCGAGTCCGCAGTCGGGTTCAAATCCGATAATAGACCTCGTCTGGTTCTCAAGTGCGAACATTTCATAATGTGTCGATGCCGGCAGGACAAAGACAAATCCAAGCACATTGGCCATGTCATCAATTCCCATTTGAATAGTCGGATATGGGTCATCGTATGTTCCCAGCCATGGCCCGGTTTGATTATCGCCATCCACGAAAACGCCATCCGGCATAACATAAACTTCAAACGGGTCGGAGCTTGTTGTAACTCCGCCAGCGCCGTCATCGACTTGAACATCAACAGTGAACGTTCCGGGTGCGGTGAATGTTAATTCGATATAATTATCATCAACAGCGATGCCGTCATCATAATTACCCGGAGTATTCTGCCCGTTGTCCCAGTTGTAGGTTAGCGTCTGGCCTGTATTCGGGTCTGATACATCATTAACCCAGTATGTAAACGGTAATCCCACAATTGCCGCGGGACAGCCGTCGACTGCTCCAACAACAGGCGGCTCATTTTCGAATTCGACATCTATTGTGAAAAGCTGGTATGTCGCGAATTCACTGATTGCGAATAGTCCTGTCAACGGATTATCAATTGGACTAACTCTCTTTATACCGTCCATCGAGCCTAGAAGCGGGTTTGTATTTTGCTCCGGAGCGTAGGAGTCAGAGACTTTTGCAAGTCCAAACCAGGTTCCCGAATCAGCGGTTTGCTCATTTGTAATTGTGAAATCAAAAATAAGTGGATCTGCCGGGTCAAGCCCGGTTCCGCTTGTTGCGGATGTAATAACTGCCGGAGTTGCCAGTATCGATGGAATATCGATTGAAACGGATGCTACATCGCTTGCCGACAGCATTTCGCCAATACCCTCACCGACTGTTACACCGTGGGAAATATCAACGACCCGCACTTCGATATCCGCATCGCTTGTGCTCGAGCCAGCCATCAATTCGTTGCGCGTGATTTCAACCGAAACTTCACTTGCTGCTTTTTTAAGATGCTGCGGTACTCGGTATTCGGGAGAGAATCTCTCGGATTTACTTGCCGAACTTACAGCGTATGTGCATCCGACAGCATAGATGAAATCAAAAGTTCCGTCGATGCTGAATACGTAATCCTGGTAGTTATAATCGCAGCCCATCGCCATTACCAGATTTCCGCTCGGAGGCGGGTCTGTTACGCTGTCAAATCCCATCGGATTTGACGCATCGAAATTGCCGGCGGTGTAGTCATCGAAGTGCAGAATATACGGATGAACTGTCGCATCAGTTGGATAGATATCATCAAGAACACCGTCGAGATAACCTGAATAGCCATCCGCGTTAACAAGCGTGAATCCAGCGGTTGTTTCACAAAGTCCTGTGAATGATGTTCCTGTTATATCAGAAACAATCGTTCCCTCGATATTGAACACATGCAAATCACCGCGATTTTTTCCGGTGATTGGCTTTAGCGGGTCTCCAGCTTCAAATGGGTGTTTTATTCCAATTGACACAACAAGATTGCCATCAGCATCAAGTGAAATCGATTCGAGTTTCGCGCAATCTGAACACGGCGCCATTTGAAGAAAGTTGGTTATATCAACAACCTCAAGAACATCCGTCAGGGATGCCTTGCGAATTGATGTCATTTCACCGGTTAGGCTGTTTTCCTCAATATGAACCTGGAATAATCCCAATGCGCCCTGCCCTGCGGCGGGAGAGCCGTCAGGAAACAAACTGCTCACTCCTACAGGAAGCGAAGATGAGGAATATAAGCCAATAGATTCATTATCCGGCACTACAGGCGTATTGCCGGATGAGCACCCAAGCAGAAATAAAACACAAACAAACAAACATGCAAATATACTTTTCATAATAATACACCTCTAATTCAGTTTAATTTATTTAATCAAACAAGCGTTACACGTCAGCTATTTTATGCAGAACGCCATGTTCAATATTTATATACATTGAACCATCATGAGCCACAATAGGAGCAGAGCCACAACCGGTGGTAGTGAAGTACCACAATAAGCTGCCATCAGAATTAATAGCAGCCGCCCCGTTTGTAGTGCCGACATAGATTGTACCACAAGCCCCAACTGCAGGACTTGTCCATCTGGAAGCCCCTGTCAGGCACCAATCCACCTGGCTGCCATCCGGCGCTACAGCATAAAGTTCATTTGGCCCAGTATGACTTGTTGCAGTGAAATAAATCTCATCGTTCAAACCAATGCCAATTCCGTTATATGGAGAACCCTCAGCAGCTTCCAGTATCCATTGTTCATTAAGAGTGGAATCAAGACAGTAAATCAAAATGTTTGATGTTTTAGAATAATAGAAGGTCATACTTAAGATAATACTGCCATCTGATCGGACGGCTGGTGATGTACGCATATAGATCCCAGGCTGGTAATAGTAATAATTATGGAGGGTATCACCAGTATCCGGGTCTATAGCAAGGATATTGTATCCTGCTTTTATATAGATTGTATCATCGCGACCTTGTACTGGTGAAATATAAATGCCCATTTCCGTGTACTTAATCCAGATTTGGTTTCCATCTTTGTCAAGACAGATTGTTGAACATTGCCCATATATCTCGCCTGAGATTACAAGATTACCGTTGTCCAGCACCAAACCTTGATCATTCTGGAACAATGAAAATCTATAAGTCCACAGTTCGTATCCATCCGCAGTATCAATGCCGACGATTTTGCTATCTTGGAACCAACGAGCATACCTCGCAATATACAAAACTTCGTCATCTGAGCTTACCCCCAGTGGCGAGCACCAATCCGCTGGTTCTGTTGGCCAATAGACCCATTTTTGAGAACCGTCCGGATTGACAGCGTCGAGCCGTTGCGGTCCAGGTTGCCCCTCATAGCCCTCCGACCCAAAATAAATTGTTCCATCATAACCCTCAACGACAGATAAAGGTGTTGTTCCGGATGAGTAATATTTCCACTCGATGTTGTTCGTTTGAGGGCCAGTTGCACTTGTTTGGCCGTTATGATGTTTGTTGCTCATGAATTGTGTCCAGTAATGTGGAATGAATTCTACCACTTCGAAATACACAACAGCTATATCCGTCAGGCTAAGGTTATCCGTAACACGAACCGCCGCGTAAAAATTGCCGAGGTCGTTATAGGGGGGTGATTCAATAGTGCTGGTTGGCGGGATTGTTGTTTCGTCCGCACTGAAATTCGCTGGATCGCCATTTTCAAGAATGAAATCCCATTCATACTTGACAATCGAACCATCCGGATCAAATGAGCTCGTCGCGTCCCACACAACAGTGTCATCCATTTCAATTTGGAATTGATCCGGTACAAGGACAGCAAATGGTTCCCCGGTTTGACGTTCAATGGCGATTTCAAATGTATTATAAGTGGCGAATTCGTAGATATAAAAAAGCCCGGTAAGTGGAGACACAAGTGGATCAACACGTATGATACCTTCCATTCTATTAAGCAGGGGTGACTCGTTCAATCCCGAGAGATAATTATCGACAACCTTTACCAAACCCGGGTATGTTCCCTCATCTCCATTTGCAGAGTTGGTTATAGTGGCGGGAAACACAAGCGGGTTTGATGGATCATGACCGGTTCCGGTTGGAGAGGAGACATCCACACTTATCGAACCGGACTCAACGCCCGGGATATCAATCCTGATATTTCTAACTGAACTGTCGGCCAGCATTTGGTCGAGAGCATCACCAATACCAACTCCATGGTTGATGTCAACGACATGAATCTCAATTTCCGCAGTAGAAGAGGGATCACCTGATGCCAGCTCATTAGTGATTATCTCAACTGAAACTTCGCTTGCAGCTTTCTTATTATGCTGTGGGACCCGGTATTCGGGTGTAAATCGTTCTCCCTTACTCGCGGCGCTGACTGCATAAGTGCAACCGACAACATAAATGAAATCAATTGGGTCGTTACTTAGATTAAAAACGTAATCCTGATAATCATAATCACACCCCATTGGCATTATGAGATTCCCGCTCGGAGGCGGGTCTGTTACGCTGTCAAATCCCATTGGATTTGAGGAATCGAAATTGCCTTGAGAATAATCATCGAAGTGGAGAATGTACGGGTGAATTGTAGCTTCAGTCGGGAAAATATCAGATACTGTTTCATCAAGATAGCCGGAATAGCCATCAGCATTTATCAGTTTGAAATTCGCGACTCTTTCTTCCAGAGCATCAAACATAGAACAATCGAGATTTGAAACCACTGTGCCTTCGATGTTGAAAACATGCAGGTCTGCACGGTTCCGTCCGGTGATCGGCTTTGCGGGGTCACCAACATCAAATGGATGTTTTATCCCAATTGACACAACAAGATTGCCATCAGCATCAAGTGAAATCGATTCGAGTTTCGCGCAATCTGAACACGGCGCCATTTGAAGAAAGTTGGTTATATCAACAACCTCAAGAACATCCGTCAGGGATGCCTTGCGAATTGATGTCATTTCACCGCTAAGGTTATTTGAATTAATATGAACCTGGAATAATCCCAATGCGCCATTACCAGCGGCGGGAGAGCCATCAGAAAACAAACTGCTCACTCCAACAGGAAGCGATGATGAGGAAAATAAGCCAATAGGTTCATTGTCCGGCACAACAGGCATATTGCCGGATGAGCACCCAGATAGAAGTAGAGCGCAAACCAACAGAAAAGTTGAATACATAAATCTGCAATTCATAAGATACCTCTAATCTGAGTTTATTAATAAAACCAAGCGTTACTCTTCGTCAGCGATTTTGACAAGATCACTTCCTATGTTTACATACAGCGAACCGTCATGCGCGATAATCGGAGCGCTGGCGATTCCACTTCTCTGGTATTTCCATTTTAGATTGCCATCGGGATAAAAAGCGGCAACACCGTGGACTATTCCAGAATAGATTATACCCTCGGAGTCAACGGCCGGACTTGAACCGCTTGCCGCACCGTAATTGCCGTACCACGTCCAATCAACCTGGCTTCCATCAGCGGCTATTGCAAACAGAATGCTGTGGACTGTGATGTAAATCTCATCGTTCAGTCCAATACCCAATCCCCCTTCTGGCACGCTTTCACTAATTGGCAGAAACCAAAGCTCGTTCAATTCAGCATCAAGACAGAAAATTCTTGAAGTAATACCGGTATTTGCGCCAAAAACAACAGTGCCGTCAGAACGCACGGCGGGTGTTGTCTGTATGTTATAGCCGTCAATTTCGAATGTATTAACAATACTACCGGTATCAGGATGGATAGCGATGATTGAATCATTTGATCGTGCATAGATGTGGCCATTTATGCCCTGTGTCGGTCCTGATGTAAATACTGTGCTTGAGGGACAAGACCAGACTTCAGTTCCAAATTTGTCAATCCGTTTGGTGAAACAGTCATAACCAACGGGATCTGTTGTACCCGATGCGACAAGATCGCCGTTCTCCAGAATAAGCCCGTAATTGGCGTTTGTGCATCGCAGGCTGAATGTCCAGAGTTCAGTGCCATCTGTTGTGTCCAGTCCCGCGATATATTCCAAACCGCTGTCAGGATTAACGCTTACATATAAAACGTCATCTTCCGGGGTTACACCCATCGGATTCACAAATCTTATCGAAACTGGTGATGAATATGTCCATTTCTCAGTGCCATCCGGATTGACTGCGACAAGACCTCCGTCATAACATGTACCGGCATATAGAGTTCCGTCATAACCCTCAAGCACCAGAAGAGCCTGCCCTCCGGGACCTTCGTATGTCCACTCAAGATGGTTGGTCTGAGGGCCTGTTACGTTTGTCTGGCCATTATGATGCGGGTTATTCTGGAATTGTGTCCAGTAACGAGGCTGGAACACGGTAACTGTGATTTCAACATAGTTGTATGTGCTGATATTCTGCGGATTTGAACTCAGCGCCATTATCAGCTGATTGTAAGTGCCAACTGGAGCTTCTTCCGTGTTGGATATTTCCACTTCATAAATCCCTCCGCCTGATGGCATCATCTGAACAGGAACGCCTGTAAACGGAGTCGCATCGAGAAACACATACGAAACGTCATCCTGATGGTCATCCACTTTGCAGCTGATTATTGGTGTTCCGTCTAATGGTGTAAGCTCGCCTTCCTGCGCCATTTCGCTTATTTCGTATGGTTCTCCTGCATTATCCGGCAGGCTCGCAGTGATAGCGTAATTCACTGATGATGGCGAACCGGGAGGGAAATCGAGAAACAGAGTTTCCGTATCAATGCCGCCGGGTCCCAGCGGAAATGCCCGATTTGCTTCCTCTTTAGCGAATGCGGTAAATGGATGTATGCCTGAAATCGGTGTGCCCAGAAAGTCGGTATAGCTGTCGGGATTAATAACTGTCTTACCAAACAGCTCGATATATTCAACTCTCACATCATATGCCTGAATCGCGAGAGGATTCTCCAGTGTTAGTTCAATTTCAAGTACCGTGCCGACAACGCCGACAATGGTAAATCGGAAACACCCGCCCGGGCATTTATCCGGCAGGAATCCGGTGATGTCATATACAAATTCAGGCTGCCTGTTTTCAATCTGCGTGATACTCGTGGTTTCCAGGTCTATTTCAAAAGAGCCTGAATACAACACTCCGGATGATGTTTGGCTGAATTCATCCTGAGGCAAATCAGGCGTGTTCGGCTGAATAGATACGCCTGAACATCCGGTTAAAACGCTCCAGAACATTGATATTACTGCAACCATTAACACATAACGCATATTAACCACGTTCCTTATAAAGTGAATTGAGGAGAACGAATGTATTCCCATAAACATAATCGGGAATTATAAAATTATAGCAAAAAATTATCGATATCGCTATTACTCAAACCCCTGGCATTCAATCTATTCGTAACAATACAAGTGCATCTGATTATCAGCGAAGTAGAGTCTATCGTTAGTACAAGTTACACCACCCCAGTAATTCTGGAATGAACCGATTGCTTGAGCGGTTGTTCCATCCGTCATGTCGATAGCGAGAAGCTGGTGTGTGGATGAACCCTGGTCTTGTCCCATGCAAAAGTAATAACCGTTTGAATAAGTTCCTGTAGTCATGCAAAGTCCGAGATCGTGTGTCCACTGAAGGTTGCCGTTGAGATCAAAACAGTACAGCCTCATCGGTGTGCTTCCTATTCTCGTCATCGTTACAATCTTGTCATCGGCGAGTACCAAACTGCGAATGAATGTGTAACCGCTGTCGTAGGAGGATGTCCATTCGACATTCCCCGTAGCGAGGTCAACGCAGCGCAGATCGTTATATCCGAAATACACTTTGTCTTCTCGGATTAGCGGACCGCCATAGAAATTGCCGCCGACATTCATACTCCAATTGAAACTGCCGCTTGTGGTACAGCAGGTAACGGAGTAGCCTGATGGATACACGACATAATCATCATTCGCGCCGGGATTGAAAAGCGGGAATGTTGAGCCTGAGGCGTTCCAGTTCTCCGTGCCCGTTGTCAGGTCAATGGAGTAGAACCGGTTGTGGCACGAACGCCAGTAGCAAGTATCGCCAACAATGACGCCTCCCATATGGAGGAAGTCACTTCCTTCCATGAATGTCCAGTCCGGACCCGCCCCTGTCGCGGCATCGAAGCAAAAAATCCCGCTTCCGCCTTCAATGACTTTGTCGCCCCAGATAAGGGGATTGCATCCCGCCCAGAACGAACCGTCTGTCTTGATGTCCTGTTCCCAAAGGAATGAGCCATCGGTTGCATCATAACTCAGCAGATATCCGTCGGAAGCGGTGATCCACAATTGGTCACCTTTTACAATCGGTGGCCTGTAGCATCTCCGTGTCATGCTCACGCTCCAAACTTCGGTCAGGGGAAGTTCGATTGTGCTGGCAGGATTCCAGTTGTGGTTCGTTGAGTTGAAATAACCCTGCAGCCACCCCGGATCTTCAAGCACCTCTTCGATAATTGTGAAATAGTCATCGCTTGTATCTTCGAGAGTTCCATCCGATTCGACAACCTTAACCTTAACCGTAGCGGATGGGTCATTCGGCACTGGCCAGTCATAGGTCCCGGTATTCACGTAGTCCTCAACGATAGTGATTGTTTCCGCGACGAAATCGTCCTTGGAATAGTAGATATCGACAAAACCAATATCACCCGAGTCCGTCCACGTAATATCATGGTGGGTGTTTCCTGTCCATTCCTCGCCGCCATTTGGAATTAAAATCTCAATATAGCCCGGTGGCTCCTGTACAGTTACATCAAATATCTGGTAAGTTGCAAACTCATCGATTTCAAACAAACCTGTAAGCGGGTTCTCAATAGGACCAACACGCTTGATTCCGTCCATGCCACTTAAAAGTGGTGATTCGTTCAATCCACTCGAATAGGAATCAACAACTTTTACCAATCCGGTGTATGTTTCCTCCACACCATTTGCAGTATTAGTGATAGTTGCCGCGTAAACAAGAGGGTCCGCCGGGTCATGGCCTGTGCCTGTTGGAGAGGAAATATCGACAATAACAGTTGATGTTTCAACACCGGGAACCTCTATTGTAATTCCCCCAACAGAACTGTCAGCAAGCATCTCATCAATATTTGTTCCAACTGCAACACCGTGGCTGACATCAACAACACGAATTTCAATATTGGCAGTTGATGCGATTTCACCTTCCGCAAGGTCATTTGTGATAATTTCAACAGAAACCTCACTCGCAGCTTTCTTGTTGTGCTGTGGGACTCGATATTCAGGAGTAAATCTCGCGTTTTTACTTTGCGAACTGACAGCGTATGTGCATCCGACAGCGTAAATGAAATCGAAAGTGCCATCGATGCTAAGTACGTAATCCTGGTAGTCATAATCGCAGCCCATCGCCATTACTAGATTCCCGCTTGGAGGCGGGTCGGTTACGCTTTCAAATCCCATCGGATTTGACGAATCGAAATTGCCAGCGGTGTAATCGTTAAAGTGCAGGATATACGGATGAACTGTAGCATCTGTTGGATAAATATCATCCAGAACACTATCCAGATACGGTGTGTAACCATCCGCGTTCACAAGCGCAAATCCCGCCGTTGTTTCACCAAGTCCGATGAATGATGTTCCAGCCGTGTTGGAAACAATAGTTCCCTCGACGTTGAACACATGCAAATCGCCGCGATTTTTCCCGCTGATTGGCTTTAGCGGATCACCAGCTTCAAAAGGATGTCTGATTCCAATTGACACAACAAGATTGCCATCGGCATCAAGTGAAATCGATTCGAGTTTCGCGCAATCGGAACATGGCGCCATCCTCAGGAAATTCGTGATATCAACAACCTCAAGAACATCGGTTAATGAATTCATCCGAATCGGAGTCAGCTCAGCGCTGATTTCATCGGCGTTGACGCTCAAATTAAAAACCCCAAGCGCCCCAATGCCGGACGCGGGAGAGCCATCGGGAAATCTCTCCGATACACCAACTAGTGGCTGTCCGGAAAGCACATCTTCAGAAGGCACTGCAGGGTTAGTCTGGGAGGAACATCCCGTAAAAATTAAAATCGCAAATAACACAGACAATACAGGCGCTAGTCGAGCAAACATGGCACTTTACCTCACCAAATATTTAATTTAAAACAATTTATACAGTCTATTACCAATCCCCGCCCGGACCGCCATAACAGCCCATGTCGGAGCGACTGCTGTCAGGATCGAATATTGTCGGGTCGCCGGTGTCAATACATGGGCTGCCAACAGCAAGATGGAAATCAGTTCCAGGATTAACATAATCAGGATTAACGCTTATACATCCTGTACCAGGTATTATTCCACCAATATAATTAGCAGTATCCGCATCCCATACGTTACAGTATTCCCACGTAACATCTGCCAGTGCACTGACACCATAACCTTCGGTCAGGAAAATATTTCGCTTAATATGGGTAACAATGTTATTGCGTCCATCAAAATTAGCACAGGACGAAATATGAACTCCAAAGGCATGATATCTAGTCTGAGTCATGCGAATATCATAAACATCATTATTGATAAACGAAACATCATCGGAACCTGAAAAGCGTATTCCATAGCCATTCCAGCGACTACCGCAGGTAATTGAGTAAACGAGATTGTTTTTTACTTCGGCTTCAGATGATCCGGAAATGTATATACCATGCGGGTAAGTGTATCCACCTGTACAACTGAGACTATGAATCTTGTTTTGTGTTATTGTCAGGTGATTGCCACTCTGGGGAGCACAGTCTAAGGCACGCAATAAATAAACCGAATGGTAGTCGATGCTGGCTACAATGTCATGAATATCATTGCCTGTAATTGTTATTGGAGAATTGCTGACATACAAACCATATAGGTCATCATGATCGAGTGTGTTCCGGATATTTGTTATCTCGCAATTCACGACTGAACTTCCAGTTGAATTCTCAATATAAACACCATAAGCTGTACTTGTTTGGATAATGTCGCGAATAAGGCAGTTGCTTATTGTTGTATCAACTCCACTGACACTAATTCCGTATGTGCTGCCGCCATATACCTTAAAACCGTCTATTGTCGCACCGTCAGCGCCGGTTACAACAGGAGTTGCGCCTGTTGAATGAATATCCGCCTGATCATCGCCATCGCCTGAATCCCAGTTGACACTTAAAAGAGTAACATCAGCAACAAGAGTAATGGGACCGGCATAATCATTGCCAGAATCATCAACCCAAATCTCATAGCCGGCAACCGCAGCAGCTAATCCTTCCTGGATTGTGTTGTACGGATTCGCCTGTGTGCCATCCTCGATTCCTGTCGTGTTGGAATCATCAACGAAAATGGTGGTAATCATTTCCGCGACATCGATGCTGAATGTCTGGTACGTCGCGAACTCGGCAATGGTAAACAAACCTGCCAGGGGAGTTTCAATCGGCTCAACACGCTTTATTCCGTCCATACCGCTTAGAAGCGGGTTTTCATTTAATCCCGGAGAATAGGAATCAACAACTTTTACCAATCCGCTGTATGTTCCCTCTACACCATTTGCAGTATTAGTGATAGTTGCCGCGTAAACAAGAGGGACCGCCGGGTTATGGCCTGTGCCTGTTGGGGAGGAAATATCGACAATAACAGGCGACGCTGAAACACCGGGAATATCTATTGTAATTCCCCCAACAGAACTATCGGCAAACATCTCATCCAGATTTGTCCCAATTGCAACACCCTGGCTGACATCAACAACATGAATCTCGATTTCCGCTGTTGATAACGGGTCCTCGCTTATCAAATCATTTGTGATTATCTCAATCGAAACCTCGCTGGCAGCTTTTTTATTGTGCTGCGGAACACGATATTCAGGTTTAAATCGCTCGTCCTTGCTCGCTGAACTTACAGCATATGTACATCCCACAGCGTAGATGAAATTAACAATACCATCGATATCGAAAATATAATCCTGGTAATCGTAATCACTGCCCATCGCCATTACCAGATTCCCGCTTGGAGGCGGGTCGGTTACGCTTTCAAAACCCATCGGATTTGACGCATCGAAATTGCCTGCAGTGTAATCATCGAAATGCAGGATATACGGATGCACTGTCGCATCGGTTGGATAGATATCATCCAGAACAGTATCCAGATACGGCGTATAGCCATCCGCGCTCACAAGCGCAAATCCAGCGGTTGCGCTGCCAAGTCCGGGGAATGATGTTCCGGTTAAATCTGATACAATCGTTCCCTCGATGTTGAACACGTGTAAATCACCGCGATTTTGCCCGGTAACTGGCTTAAGCGAATCACCCGCGGGAAATGGATGTTTGATTCCAATCGACACAACAAGGTTGCCATCGATATCAATCGAAATTAAATCTAACTTGACGCAATCGGAACACGGCGTTATCGTCATGAAATTAGTAATATCAACAACCTCAAGAACATCGGTTAATGAACTCTGGCGAAGCGGAGTCAGCTCAGCGCTGATTTCATCGGCGTTGACGCTCAAATTAAAAATCCCAAGCGCCCCCATGCCGGATGCGGGAGAGCCATCGGGGAATCTCTCCGATACTCCAACTAGTGGCTGTCCTGAGAGAATATCTTCAGCAGGTGTAGCAGGATTGAATTGAGAGGAACATCCTGTAATAATCATAAATGCAAAAACCAGCGATAACGAAAGCATCGTTCGTTGAAGCATAATATTCACCTCAAAATTGCTTTATTAAATTGACTAATTCACATTACCAATCCCCGCCCGGACCGCCGTAACAGCCCATATCCGACCGACTGTTGTCCACATCAAGTATTGCAGGATCGCCTGCGTTAATGCAAGGGCTTCCCGAAGCAAGGTGGAAATCAGTGCTGACAGCGACAAACAACGGGTCTGCGGTTATGCAACCCGTGCCGGGTGCAATACCACCAGTGTAAAGCCCATTGGACGCATCAAAAACATCGCAGTATTCCCAAACAGTTCCAGCAGGTGCTGATACACCATACGCTGATTGGTATGTAAAGTTCTTGCGTATTCTGTTTACTATGTTATTTCTACCATCAAAATTCGTGCAGGATGAAATATGAAGTCCATATACGGAGCCGTAAAACCCGCTTTTCCTGGTATCATAAATAACGTTATTGACAAATGAAACATCATCTGAACTCGAAAAGCGAATCCCATAACAAGTCCAGTAACTACCGCCCACAATTGAGTGCACCAGATTGTTTTTTACTTCAGCTTCAGATGATCCAGTTATATACATACCATGCGGATAAGTGAATGTACCTGTACTGAGGCCATGAACCTTGTTATGTGTTATTGTCAGGTGATTGCCACCTTGGGGAGCGCAGCCTGAGGCAAGCAGCAAATAAACTGAATGGTAGTTACTGCTGGCTACAATGTCATGAATATCATTGCCTGTAATCGTTATTGGTGAATTGCTTAAGTACAATCCATAAAGGTCACCATAACTGGTTGTGTTTCGGATATTTGTAATTTCGCAATTCACGACTGAACTTCCTGTTGAATTTGTAATATAAACACCGTAGGCAGTGCTTGTTCGGATAATGTCGCAAATAAGGCAATTGCTTATTGTTGTATCAACTCCACTGACACTAATTCCGAATGTGCTGCCGCCGTAAACCTTGAATCCATCTATTGTCGCGCCGTCCGCGCCGGTTACCACGGGCGTTGAGCCTGTCGAGTGAATGTCCGCCTGATCATCGCCGTCGGAATCATCCCAGTTTGTACTTAACAGAACAACATCAGCTGTGAGTGTGATGGGACCAGTATAATTATTTCCTGAGTCATCCACCCAGACCTCATCGCCGGCAACAGCCGCCGCAAGTCCTTCCTGGATTGTGTTATACGGATTCGCCTGCGTCCCGTCCTCGGTTCCCGTTGTGTTGGAATCATCAACGAAAATAGCGCTGATTTCAGCAACATCAACCGTAACTGAATCATGAGCAACTGCTCCCAAATCATCCGTTACCCGCAACCCGGCAGTAAACGTTCCAACTGTGTCGTACGATGGTGATGTCGCAAGTCCTGTCGTGTTAGAATCATCCGCAGTGAAATTCAGAGGATCTGAATCCCAGTCATAATCGAATTCGTAGAGAGTTATCGTACCGTCCGTATCGTATGAGGTTGTCGCATCGAAATCGACTGTGTTAAATTGCGTGATATTCGCCGGGTCAGGAGTCGGGATTAGAATCGCGACCGGCAGTTCATTGCCGGTTTCAACATATATGCTGAATGTTTGATATGTCGCGAATTCTGCAATGTCGAATAAACCTGTCAGAGGATTTTCAATCGGCTCAACACGCTTTATTCCGTCCATACCGCTTAGAAGCGGGTTTGCATTTAATCCCGGAGAATATGAATCAACAACTTTTACCAATCCTGCGTATGTTCCCTCAACACCACTTGCCGTATTAGTGATAGTTGCTGCGTAAACAAGAGGATCTGCCGGGTCATGCCCTGTGCCTGTTGGAGAGGAAATATCGACTATGACAGTTGATGCTTCAACACCGGGAATCTCTATTGAAATTCCACCCACAGAACTGTCAGCAAACATCTCATCCAGATTTGTTCCAACTGCAACACCGTGGCTGATATCAACAACATGGATTTCAATATCCGCTGTCGATGATGCGTCCTCACCTTTCAGGTCGTTTGTGATTATCTCAATCGAAACCTCGCTGGCAGCTTTTTTATTGTGCTGCGGAACACGGTATTCGGGAGAAAATCGCTCGGTCTTGCTGGCTGAACTTACAGCGTATGTGCATCCGACAGCGTAGATGAAATCGAAAGTGCCGTCGATGCTGAACACGTAATCCTGATAATCGTAATCGCAGCCCATCGCCATTACCAGATTCCCGCTCGGTGGCGGGTCTGTTACACTGTCAAAACCCATCGGATTTGACGCATCGAAATTGCCTGCTGTGTAGTCATCGAAATGCAGGATATACGGATGAACTGTCGCATCGGTTGGATAGATATCATCAAGAATTGTATCGAGATACGGCGTTAAGCCATCCGCGTTCACAAGCGCAAATCCAGCGGTTGTGCTGCCAAGTCCGGGGAATGATGTTCCGGTTAAATTCGACACAATCGTTCCCTCAATATTGAACACGTGTAAATCGCCGCGATTTTTTCCTGAAATCGGCTTAAGCGAATCCCCTGCTTCAAACGGGTGTTTTATTCCAATTGACACAACGAGGTTGCCATCGATATCAATCGATATTGAACCTATCTTAGCGCAATCGGAACACGGCGCCATTTGAAGAAAGTTGGTTATATCAACAACTTCAAGGACATCGGTTAATGAATTTTGGCGAATCGGAGTCAGCTCAGCGCTGATTTCATCAGCGTTTACGCTCAAATTAAAAACTCCAAGCGCGCCCATACCGGATGCGGGTGAGCCATCGGGGAATAGGGTGCTTACGCCAACCGGCATGGAATAATTGGAATCCATGGCCTCGTTGTCAGGTGTGACAGGCGCGTTTCCTGATGAACAACCGAACAACAACAGCATAAAAATCACTGTGCAAAATAAACTGGATTTCTGGTGAGCCATATTATACCTCTAAGTATTTAGATTATTATATTGAATGGCTTTCAAACGCCTACGAATCAGCGATTTTATGAAGAACGCTGGAAATGTTAACGTATAATGAGCCATCGTGAGCAATTATTGGACTGCCGCCATAACCGTTTGTGCTATATGACCATTTAGTTGTGCCATCCGGATTGATAGCATCCACTCCACCATCAGAGCCAATATAGATTGTGCCGTCAGCATCAACAGCAGGACTGCACCAAAAGGTTGGACCTGAACCTGACCATGTCCAGTCAATATGGCTTCCATCTGCCGCAATCGCATATAGTACATGCTCGAGGGTGGTGAAATAAATCTCACCGTTAGGCCCAATTCCGGAGCCTTCCAAAATTTTATGCGAGATAGGCAGAGTCCATAAATGATTCAATTGCGCATCGCAACAGCGGACTGAGTGTTCCGTGTTGCAAATCACAGTACCGTCCGATCGAATTGCAATGCATGTTTGATGGTTGGAACCGTAGTAATACGAATAAATAGTATTTCCGTTATCAGGATTTACTCCATAAATGTAAGGCATGTCTTCGATGTAAATTGTGCCATCAGGCCCCTGCGCAGGTGCGCTGCACCAGGTTGAACCAGGTTTAGACCAAACCACATTTCCATCTCTATCCAGCCGAACCGTTGCCATCGGAAAATATAAAGGCACTATAAGATCATCATCAGTTACCAGACAGAAACTACTGCACGGCATGAATCCATTATATATCCAAAGTTCTGCCTGAGTTGTTGTATCCAAAGCCATAATCCGACCATCAAATGAAGCAACACTTACCATTAAGTATAGAGTGGAATCATCTGATGTAATTCCAGCCGGCATGCAGTAGTTTGCCCCTATAGATATCTGATGAGTCCATTTTTCCGTGCCATCCGGATTAATCGCGTGTATTCGACCGCCATTTGAGCCAGAACCGAAATAAATTGTTCCGTCATAACCTTCAATCACATTCAACGGAAATGTCCCTGGACTCTCCCATGTCCATGCCACATTGTTCGTTTGCGGTCCGGTAAGATTGGTGTATCCATCGTGGTTTTTATTATGCATGTACTGTGTCCAGTATGTCGGGCTAAAACCTAAAACCGTGAAACCGACAACTGCGATATCAGTCGCATTCAGATTATCCGTTACACGAACCGCGGCATAATAATCTCCAGTTGTATCATAAACAACCGATTCCTGCGTGCAGACTGGAGTCATCGTTGAGGCATCAGGAGTGAAGTTTTCCTCAAGCCCGTCAGCGATTTCGTAATCCCATTCGTATTGAACAATTGTTCCATCTGGATCAATAGATGCAGTGGCGTCCCATACGATTTTGCTCCACTGATTTATCTCCATATCAAGCGGGATAAGATCAGCAATAGGATCGCCGTTGATAAACGCAACAGCAATTTCGAATGTTGCGTACGTAGCAAATTCGGAAATATTAAACAAACCTGCCAGGGGAGTTTCAATTGGCTCAACACGCTTTATTCCGTCCATGCCGCTTAGAAGCGGATTTTCGTTTAATCCCGGAGAATATGAATCAACAACTTTTACCAATCCGGTGTATGTTCCCTCAACACCACTTGCAGTATTAGTGATTGTAGCGGCGTAAACGAGAGGATCAGATGGGTCATGCCCTGTGCCTGTTGGAGAGGAAATATCGACAATAACAGGCGACGTTTCAACGCCGGGAATCTCTATTATAATCCCACCAACAGAACTGTCAGCGAACATCTTATCAAGATTTGTTCCAACTGCGACACCATGGCTGATATCAACAACATGAATCTCGATTTCCGCTGTCGATAATGCGTCCTCACCTTTCAGGTCATTCGAGATTACCTCAATTGAAACCTCGCTCGCTGCTTTTTTTAGATGCTGCGGAACACGATATTCCGGCGAGAATCGTTCGGTTTTGCTAGCTGAACTTACAGCATATGTACATCCCACAGCGTAGATGAAATTAACAATACCATTGATATCGAAAACGTAATCCTGGTAATCGTAATCGCAGCCCATCGCCATTACCAAATTCCCGCTTGGTGGCGGGTCTGTTACGCTGTCAAATCCCATCGGATTCGACGCATCGAAATTACCGGCTGTGTAATCATCGAAATGTAGAATGTACTGATGGGCTGTCGCATCGGTCGGATAGATATCATCGAGAACTGAATCCAGATACGGCGTATAGCCATCCGCGTTAACAAGCGTGAATCCCGCGGTTGTGCTGCCAAGTCCGGGGAATGATGTTCCGGTTAAATCCGAAACAATCGTTCCCTCAATATTGAAAACATGCAAGTCTCCGCGGTTTCGTCCGCTGATTGGTTTAAGAATGTCACCAGCGGGAAAAGGATGTTTTATTCCAATTGACACAACGAGGTTGCCATCGGTATCTATCGAAATTAAACCTAGCTTAACGCAATCAGTACACGGCGCCATAATAAGGAAGTTAGTTATATCAACCACTTCAAGGATATCGGTTAATGTATTCTGCCGAATTGGAGTCAGCTCAGCGCTGATTTCATCGGCGTTTACGCTCAAATTAAAAACTCCAAGCGCACCCATGCCGGATGCGGGTGAGCCATCGGAGAATCTCTCCGATACTCCAACCAGCAAATCGCCGGGTTGATTAATCTCTGTCGGTGATGTAATTAAAGATTGTGATCCGCTGGAACACGATGTCAGCAGAACCAGTGATAAAATTAATAGAAAGAGCGGGTTAATTCTTAGCAAAACATTCTCCAGGAAATCCTTAGATTCAAAATGAAATTACAAACTTATCAAGTATATCAATTTATCTGCACCATTTAAACCGCTCAGAATATGATTTGAGTGAAAATCGGGAAAAAATTTGCTGTCAACTGGTATACAGGTTTACACAGACGCTTTCAGTCGCATCAAACGAGGAAACCAGTGGGCATTGACAATTGAAATAGCACTTGATAATATTGATAATGTTGAAATTCTGGTTCTTCAAGTGCTGGTTATTGTTAACTGAATTCTCCTTTAATTTACATAATCGTTTCGGAGGTCTGAAATGAAAGCAGGCTTTTTTCTTGCAATTTTTCTGTGTGCAATACTGATTACAGGGTGTTCGAAAGGAAACGATCCGATTACACCTGTAAATCAAAATGATCTTAAAATTCAAATAACCGGAAACCTTCCCATCATGGTGGATTCACTGTCTGACAGCGGTAACGCCTCGGCAGGTTCAGGCGTGATGGGCGTTTTCAACGCAAGCATCAATCCTGAAACACTGACTGGGGAGCTTGTGTCATTGAGGGGAGCTTCTTTTGATGACGCTCTCGAAATGGTTGATATCACCAATTTCCTTAGCCTCGCACCATGCAGCGACTGCGCGAAACTGATGAGTGTGGAACTTGATTCCGATGGTCACATTCTTGCAAAAATAGGAATCAAGCATCCGTTCCCGGCAGGCGACCCGCTAAAACCGATTACCGGACAGAATCGCGGCGACCTTCATGTCTTCAACGTAGAAGGAACGGTAGTATTCGACGATTCAAACGGAACGGTTACTTATGCTGGTTTGGGAAAAACCATCGCACCGGCATATCTAATGAACGCCGATGGCTATTCGCCATATCTGGACACTGCACTGGATGAGTTATATCCGACATTAGCTAATGTGCATCCGTATGTTCTACACTTCGATGACTACACTGCAGGCAATTTCGATTCCTCAAATCCGATGGGATTCACCAGCGTTACAGACCCGCCTCCAAGCGGGAATCTGGTAATGGCGATGGGCTGCGATTATGACATCCAGGACTACGTTTTCAACGTACCCGATGACACTGCGTTTGATTTCATATTCGCTGTAGGATGCACTTACGCTGTAAGCAGTGAGAGCAAAGCGCAGCGATTTTCTCCTGAATTCCAAATTCCACAGCACAATAAAAAAGCTGCCAGTACGGTTGAAATTGAGATTGCCGATAATTCACTATCGCCCGGCAATACCAGCTCTTCCGCCGAACTGCTAATTAAGGTTCTGGATATCAACCACGGAGTCGCGGTTGGTGAAGGCCTTGACGAGATGAAATCTGACAGTTCGGTCGGTTCGATTTATGTCGAGGTAGCCGGTGTAACATCTGGATTGGCGGGAGGCGCGGCGACACCAACAGGCGGCGATGGCCGTGACCCGTTAAATCCTCTTACGTTCAGCCTGACTTTTAATAATGACCTCGGAGCGGAACAGGAGATATACACAGGCCTAGTCAAGGTTCTGGATGCCTACGCACCCGGACTAAATGAAATGGCGCTGCTGGACGGAATGGATGCTATCAAGCGAGTTGGACCGGTGGAAAATCCGCTTACAGGCTTGTATGCCCTTGATGAATTCGCTACATATATGGCTTTCGAAATCGAGATTGAGGGTGGGAATCCTATAGCGTCATTTGTAACTGACCCGGTTGGAACTCCTGATCTCGAACTCAGTTTTCTCGACATCGTTGAATTTACGTCAACAAGCACCGATCCCGATGACCCATTAACACCGGAAGGGCAGATTGTCAGCTACGAATGGGATTTCGTATGGGATGGCGATCCTCTTACTTTCACCGATGACACAGCCGGATTGGGTAATGGTGTCGAAACTCATCAATTCACAACCGCCGGAATTTATCATGTCGGCTTGAGAGTTGCGGACGGCGGCACACCGCCACTGATCAGTGAAATATTTTCAATTCAGGTTACAGTCGATGAGTGGAGCGAGGATTTTGTGATTGATTCCAACAACGGCAGAGTCCCGAAAATTGGCGATATGCCGGGCGGAAAGCTAATCACAGTCTGGGCAGGCGCGAATAACCAAAGTCATTTTTCGACTTTCGAAACCGACTGGGCATCTCCTGATATTCTAAGCACATCGACATCCACATATATGTCACTTGCTACAGGTCCCGGTGATGATGAGGCTTTCGTGGCTTGTGGCACAAGAAAATATCATTATGACGGTACTCCCGGCACATGGGGCGTCGGCGTAAATGATATCGGTTGGACCAGAATGCTGCATATCTATTCGGATGACATTGGCGGTTATGGCATTTTCCATAATTCAAGCTCAGCGTTCGGGCATATTGTCAGACGGCATTACTCGTGTTTTTCGTGCAACTATCAATTTGATCAATATATATGGTGGGGTGGATATAACTGCAGGGTTCTTGGTGAAAGCCGTATCATAGATAAAAACTCATCGGGTCGGATGTTCCTTGTGTATATGAGAGATTTAGCATTAGATCCTTATCGGCCACCACAGGATTACCGTTATGTTATTGTCGCATCGATGGATCAGAGCACAATTGGTTACAATGCTTATGTTATCGATCAAGGCGCCAATGATACTCTCGATTCAATTGTAATCGCGAGTGATACATCTGATAACCTTCATGTCGCTTACCTGAGCCAGCCGAATGGCGGTGGCGATTTCTCAATCATTTACAAATCAAGCACCAATAACGGTACAAGCTGGAGTGGCGGAACAATAATCTGGACAGGCTCTGATGAACCCGAGGCTGAATATATCAGCATCGATACAGATTCCAATAACAACATCATCGTGACATACCATGTTGGAGACAGTATTTACTGGGCTTCCTCCGCGGATGGTTCAAGCTGGTCAACAACGGAAATTGTGAATGAATCGTTCCCGGGTGGAATCACATCCGACAAGGAACAGTATATGGTTGTCGATTCACGCGACTGGACACACGTTGTCTGGGACAGATGCGCGGCTGGACCAATAGGACATGGTCCCATAATGCACAGAGTCCGCGCCCCGATTGACTAGTTCGTCAGGATTGATTAATACGTCATTCTCGCGAAAGCGGGTTCTTTAGTCTGTCCTCAGAAATCCAATTTTCTTCTGATTCAAATATGAGAGAATGCATGAAAAATTGACCTGTAAGATAGTCGGTTAAAGAAAAAAATGGATTCCCGCTTTCGCGGGAATGACGAAATAACTCGGAGATGCCTTTCTGCATTGTTATAGAAACAAGTTGTGGTAAAATCAATATTGTAATTAGTTACGTTCTAATATCTTTTTTCAATTAATTATATTTCCTGGAGGCCTTAAATCATGTCACGTTTGATTTCAGCAATAATCCTTGGATGGCTGTTGGCATCAGGATGTTCGCATGGCGATAACCCGACGACACCGGCAGCCAATTTTGATTCTATTAATTATCTTAAAGTTGGGATCTCAGAGCGATTTCCTGATGGTTCTCCAGCATCCGGTGTGGGAGTGCTGGGTTTGTTCAACCTCAGCATTGACCCATCCAAAGCTGCCGCCGAGCTTGTTTCTCTCCGCAATACCGCGTTAACCGATGTACTTGAAGTTGTCGACATTACAAACTTTCTTCAGATGGCACCGTGTTATGACTGCGCAAGGATTGGATCGGTCTCGCTTGATGATGACAGCAATCTCGTTGTATCAATCGGGATAAAACATCCATTTGACCTTGGTGATCCCGCAAAGCCGATCACCGGACGGAACCGTGCTGATCTTCATGTATTCAACGTTGAAGGAACAATTGTTTCAAACGTCGCGGGCGATTCATTTACAGGATTGGATGAAACTGTCGCAGGATTCAGGTTACTAAATGCTGATGGCTATTCAGGTTACCTCGATGGTATTCTCGATGGCATTTACCAGACAGATGCGTCGATTCACCCCTATATCCTTCATTTTGACGACTATTCCGCTGGCAATTTCAATCCATCAAATCCAATGGGCTTTGCCAGCGTAACAGACCCGCCTCCAAGCGGGAATTTGGTAATGGCAATGGGATGTGATTACGATTACCAGGATTACGTTTTTGATCTGAGCAGTAACCCAATTGATTTCATCTATGTTGTCGGATGCTCATACGCTGTCAGCGCCGCGAGTAAGGGAGAACGATTTACACCTGAATACCGTATCCCACAGCACAACAAAAAAGCTGCCAGTGAAGTTTCAGTTGAGATAATCACTAATGAACTGGCATCTGGTGACCCATCATCGACCGCGGAAATCGAGATTCATGTCGTTGATATAAACCACGGAGTTGGTATTGGTGATGCTCTCGACCAAATGTTGGCTGACAGTTCAGTCAGACATATCAGGATTGATATCCCGAGCGTTGAGTCCGGTTCGATAGGTGTAGATGTCTCCTCTCCAACTGGAACCGGACATGATCCATCCAACCCGCTTGTGTTTTCAGCCACCATAACTAATTCAGCAAATGGTGATGAAGGAACATATCTTGGCCTAGTCAAGGTTGTTGACAGTTATCTCTCGGGATTGAACGAGTCACCCCTGCTTAATGGAATGGATGGTATCATGCACGTTGATCCACTCGAGTCCCCACTTACCGGGCTTTTTAATATCTGCGAATTCGCCACTTATAATACATTTGAAATTTCAATTGAACATCAAAGTGGGGAGCCATTTGCAGTCCTCGTGCCGGATCAATTCCAACTTGAAATGGATGAAACTGTTGTGTGGGACGCTACGAGCTCATTTGATCCGGATGGCTCGATTGTCATGTATGAATGGGATTTCATTCTTGAAAATGGCGATCCTGCGAATTTCAGTGCGGACGAAACAACAATCCCACCTTTGGTCACAATTGAATCACCTCCTTATAACGACCTTGGAACTTTTTACGCGGCGGTTCGTGTCACGGATAACCTTAGCCTGACGGATATAGCTGTTGTGAATTTCGAAGTGGTAGAATTCATTCCACATTACTGGACACAATTCATGAGCAACAAACATCATAACGGCCAAACAAGTGCAACTGGCCCTCAAACGAACAACATCGAGTGGAAATATTACTCATCCGGAACAACACCTTTATCTGTCGTTGAGGGTTATGATGGAACAATTTATTTTGGGTCGGAGGGCTATGAGGGGCAACCTGGACCGCAACGGCTCGACGCTGTCAATCCGGACGGTTCTCAAAAATGGGTCTATTGGCCAACAGAACCTGCATACTGGTGCTCGCCACTGGGAGTAACACCAGATGATACTGTTTTATATGTTGCTCGAAAGGGAGGTAATGGATGGGTGTGTAAAATCGTGGGGGTCGATACCAGCGATGGGTACGAACTCTGGACTTTCGACCTTATTGTATCACGAAAAAATCATGGTCTGGTGCTGGACAATGGTGATCTTGTAATCTCAGGTTGGGAAAACAGCTGTTCCACTGTACGCCTTGACAAAGATGGAAACGAAATCTGGATTAAGCACACAGAATTAAACCTCTACACTTCACCAGTACAAGGCCATAATGGCACTATCTACATAAAATCAGGCTACAATATCCTGGGGATTGACCCAGCTACAGGAGATACACTTTACAGTTATTACTTTTACCATCTGGGAACCTGGAATTCGACATCCCCAGCAGTCCGACCCGATGGTAGTGTGATCTTTGGTACAAGTGGAGGTGTAGGTTATCCCCACACCATATGGGTTTACTGTCTCGATTCCAACCTCAATGAGCAATGGAAGTTAGAAGTCGATGAAGGTTCGCCTCGGTCGTGTTCTGGCATCGGACCGAATAATGAGATCTATTTCACTGCTTCTCCAAACAAGTTGTACGCAATAGCCTCAGATGGGAGCCAGGTAGATTGGTGTCTAACAGGAGCATCCGACTGGACAAGTCCTGCTGTTGTGGCTGGCGGTACAATCTATGTAGGCACTACAAATGGGGCAGCTGCTATTAATCCTGATGGCAGCTTATTGTGGTACTTCACTACCACTGGCGCTGGTTCTGCTCCTATTGTGGCTCATGATGGTTCAATGTATGTAAATATTGAGCATGGTGTCCTGCATAAAATTGTAGACCTTTAAATAATTCAAAAACAAACCAAAGGCATCTCCTGATAACCAGGAGATGCCTTTTTTATTGTTGTAGTCCGGGAATCCATTTCCCAGGTTACAACTTACGCATTATCCCAACAAAGGGGTGCATGATTACAGATACCTATTACAAATCCGCAAACTTATAAAGCGTACCGCTCATATTCGCATAAAGGCAACCGTCATGTGACAAAACCGGACTAGCCGCGAAGCCAGGTCCTGTATATGACCATTTCGTTGTGCCGTCCGGATTGATAGCATCGATTCCCATCATCATACCGCAATAGATTGTGCCGTCAGCGTCAACAACAGGCGTAGTCCATTGCTTTACACCTTGATATATCCAGTCAATCCGGCTGCCGTCCGGTGCAACCGCGTACATGCTGTGAACATAAGAAGTATCAAAAACCGTGAAGTATATTTCATCGTTCAATCCGATGCCGAAACCGTCTATCGGAATTCCGGGACCGCATTCAAGTTCCCACAGCTCAGTCAAATCAGCATCAAAGCACCACATCTTTGTATCCGTTGACACATTGCCTGCAAACACAACGCTGCCATCCGACCTTACCGCGAGGCATGCCTGAGTGTTGAGTCCTGATTCTCCAAAATATCCGGAGTGTTCCTCAACTCCGGTATCAGGATTAAGCCCAAGCAGGCTTGTGGATGACTTCACATAGATCGTTCCATCAGGCCCTTGTGCCGGAGCGGTACACCAGTTCCATCCGGTTGGTGTGTCCCATACCGTATTGCCGCTTTTATCCAAACACATTGTGCTGTCACTTGACTCACCGGAGCCTGAGACTACCAGATTGCCATTTTCCAAAATCAATCCATATGTGTTGGCTGCAACAGAATAATCGTAGCTTGTAATCCACAATTCGTTTCCGTTTGTTGTGTCAACACCGGCGATACGGCCATGGAATGCGGTTGTCGATAGCCCGACATACAAAACGGTGTCATCCGTAGTTACACCAAGAGGCTTGTTCCATCCTCCTGTCATTGATGGCGTGTATGTCCACTTTTCTGTACCATCAGGATTCACCGCATCGATTTGCCCATTATTGTCAACCGTTCCAAAATAAATCGCGCCGTCATAGCCTTCGACACATAGCAACGCATTTGAGCCGGGGGCAGGATATGACCATTCCACATTGTTAGTTTGAGGCCCAACAACATCTGTTTGCCCCGCATGTGACGGGTCATGCTGATACTGTGGCCAGTATGAGCCTGTTGTTTCCTCGACAACTGATATTTCCACATAGTTATATATGCTGATGTTCTGAGGATTTGGGCTGAGCGCCATTATCAGCTGGTTATAGACACCAATTGCAGCTCCTGCTGTATTGGAGATTTCGACTTCGTAAATGCCTCCACCTGACGGCAACAACTGAACAGGAGCGCCTGTAAACGGTGTCGCATCCAGATACACACCTGAAACATCATCCTGATGGTCATCGACTTTACAGCTAATTGTTGCTGCGCCACCGGTTGGCGTTAAATCACCCACCTGTAACATTTCACTGATTTCGTATGGCTCCCCGACATTATCCGGCAAACTCGCGGTGATAGCGTAATTCACAGAGGATGGCGCGCCGGGGGGAAAATCGAGGAAAAGCGTTTCGATAACGATTCCACCGGGTCCCACTGGAAATGCGCGATTTGCTATCTCTTTTGCAAACGAGGTGAACGGATAAATGCCTGTAATCGGCGTACCCATGTAATCAATATAGCTGTCTGGATTGAGCACAGTCTTGCCGAATGTGTTGAGATATTGAATCCGCACATCGTAAGCCTGAATGGCTAGAGGATTTTCTATTGTCAGTTCAATTTCAAGCACAGTACCGACAACACCGACAATTGTAAACCTGAAACATCCGCCCGGGCACTTGTCGGGCAGGAATCCGGTGATGTCATAAACCAAATCGGATTGCCTGTCGGCAACCTGTGTGATGCTCTTCGTTTCAAGGTCAATATCGAATGAACCTGAATAGAGTAATCCGTTGGATGTCGGCGTAAATTCAGCCTGAGGCAAATCGGGCGTTTTCGGCTGTATTGGAGTATTTGACGAGCTGGAACATCCCGAAAATGCCGCAGTTAGCAGAAGTATTGTTACAACTGTTAGCAGATAACGCATAATTCATCACTTCCCTTAATATTATAAGCTTAGAAAACAGGACACATCCCGCAGTCATGTCGGGAATGGAATAATTATAGCAAATTAGTATGGATATTACCAAAAAACAAACCGGGTGATATGCCCGGTTTGAAATTGAAATCTAACTGTATTAATCTCTGATAAAAACTGGTTTCTTACCAATCCCCACCAGGACCGCCATAACACCCCATGTCTGAACGGCTGCCGTCGTAATCGAGAATAGTGGGGTCACCGGTGTCAATGCACGGACTACCGGATTGCAGGTGGAAATCACCTTCAATATCAACAAACAAAGCATCAGATTCAATACATCCGGTGCCTTCCAGAATGCCACCTGATAAGCGCGAGTTGGAAATATCATAAACATCGCCGTATTCCCAAACCGCACCTTCCGGACCTGTAACGCCATAAGCGCCCTGGTAATAACCATCAGCCCTGATGTGAGCGACAATGTTATTGCGGCCATCGAAATCGATACAGGATGAAATCTGCAAGCCATATGCGTTTCCGTAGTTGTTTGTCTTACGCACATCGTAGATTACATTATTCGTAAACTCTACGCCTTCCAGGTTTGAAAGCGTAATGCCATGCGTGCTCTTGTATTCACCTGACAACAATGAATGGACAAGGTTGTTTACGATTTCAACATCATTGCATGTATTGATATACATGCCGTACAGTGTTGTTTGGCCTCCGTTGTGGAAACCGTAAGTGTAAATGTTATACAACAGGTTGTTCCTGATTATGAGATGGTTGCCCCCGTCAGGCAGGCAGTTCAAAGCATAAATGCCATAGACTGTCTGGAAACCATCATAGGCCTTAACCTCGTGCATCACATTTCCAACAATTCTAATGGGTGAGTTATTGAGATAAATTCCATAAAGCTTACCGTAAGAGTCAGTATCGCTGATTTCGGAAATCTCGCAGCCTTCGATTAGGCTGCCTGATGAGTTCTCGATGAATATGCCGTAATGGTCAATGTTGCTTGCAATCTCTGTAATCCAGCAGTTTGTGATTGCAGTATCAACACCACTTACGGAAATCCCATAACTTGTGCCACCGTAAATTTTGAAACCATCAATGGCAGCGTTGTCCGCGCCGATTACTACCGGTGCTGCGCCTATAGAATGAATCGATGCCATATCGCCGCCGTCCGAATCATCCCAGTTGACACTTCTTAAGGCCACGTTGTCTTTCAGTGTGACGGGCCCATGATAATCGTTGCCGGAATCATCAACCCAGACCTCCCAGTCGGGAGGAGCAATAGCCAAAGCATTCTGAATTCTAATAAACGGACGCTCCATCGTACCGTCGTATGGAGGTCCAACGTGAGAATTATCAACGTAAACCACATTCCCGGCAAAATCAGAAATTTCAATCTGCACATAGTTGTAAGTGCTGATATTCTGCGGATTCGGGCTTAGCGCCATAATCAGCTGGTTGTATATTCCAACTGGCGCTTCCATTGGATTTTCGAGATCGTATTCATACAAACCCGGTTCCCCGCCCTCTATCATTTCGGCAGCTTCGCCCATAAATGGTGTGGCGTCCAGATATACACCGGAAACATCATCCTGATGGTCATCCACTCGGCAGCTGATAGTTGCCAATCCGCTGGTTGGTGTCAGAATGCCTGATGATGACATTTCGCTGATTTCATATGGTTCACTTGTCTGATCAGGCAAACTTGCGGTAATTGCAAATGTAATGGAAGATGGGCCTGGAGGACAATCGAGATACAGGGTCTCAGTGTCAATCCCTCCTGGACCTATCGGGAACTCGCGTCCTGAAGCCTCTTTCATAAATGCAATGAATGGCTTTACATCAAATATTGGTGTTCCCAGAAAGTCAGTATAACTGTCCGGATTAACAATTTCCAACCCGGTGAGTTTGATACATTCAAGCCTCAGGTCATATGCAAGAAGAGCAATCGGATTTTCCAAAGTCAGCTCTATTTCGAGAACTGTTCCGACTATGCCCACAATTGCGAAGCTGAAACATCCGCCAGGGCAACTGCCCAGAAGGGATGCGGGAACGACATAAACCCAATCGGACTGCCTGTCGATAACCTGTGTTATTGTCATTGTTTCAGGATTGATTTCAAGCGTTCCTGAGTAGAGTACTTGTGTGTTTGAAGGTGCCATTTCCGCAGATGGCAGAACTGGACTATCCGGTTGAATCGGCGTATTTGAGGAACTTGAGCATCCTGAAAAAGCTACAGCAAGCAGAAGTAATGATACAACTAATGTAAGTTGGCGCATGATAACCTCTTCCCATATATTATTAGTTTAATGAAATGAACATATCCCACAAACAAATCGGGAATGGAGTAATTATAACAAATTAGTATGGATATTACAAAAAAATAAACCCAAGGTAACAACCCAAAATTAATGTTTTGGAACAAGCAAAACAAGCCCAGGTTATAAAGGAAAAACCTAGTGTAAGGAAAAAATTTTTAACATTGTTTAAAAAAACGTTGTACCCCAAAAAATAAAAAAA
>CBDURE010000010.1:0-48082 GCA_965369605.1 uncultured bacterium | reverse complement strand
GATACAATAATTCGTAACCCGGTCATGCCTTTATTCGACAAAGTAAATCTATCCCGCTAACCTACGAAGGCATGCCGGGGAAATAACTTAAATACTCAGGAGATAATCGTGGATACAATAATTCGTAACCCGGTCATGCCTTTATTCGACAAAGTAAATCTATCCCTCTAACCTACGAAGGCATGCTGGGGAAATAACTTAAATACTCAGGAGATAATCGTGGATACAATAATCAAAATAAATAACGTTACAAAAGACTACGGACAGGGCGATGTCATTGTCCACGCCTTGCGGGGAATAAACCTGTCCCTCGAACGCGGCGAGTTCACATCGATGGCTGGCCCCTCCGGTTCAGGCAAGAGCACGCTTCTGAACATCATTGGCGGACTCGACAAGCCGACAACGGGAACAGTCGAAGTGGATGGCAGGGATGTTACCTTAATGTCAATGGCTCAGTTAAGCCATCTACGGCGTAACCGCATCGGATTCATCTTCCAGAATTACAGCCTGATTCCCGTACTCACAGCCTACGAAAACGCTGAATACATCCTCGTTCTGCAGGGCATTGCGGCGAAAAAAAGGCATGAAAGGATAATGGATATTCTGAAAGAAGTCGGACTCGACGGCATGGAAAACAGATTCCCGCGCGAATTGTCAGGAGGCCAGCAGCAGCGTGTAGCAATCGCAAGGGCAATCGCGCCTGAGCCGGCGCTGGTACTCGCGGATGAACCGACAGCGAATGTCGATTCAAAAACCGGCGGCGCTCTGATGGATTTAATGCGCAAACTCAACGAGGAAAAGGGAATCACATTCCTCCTTTCAACCCACGAGAAAACAGTCATGGAGCGCGCAAGACGCCTGTTTGTAATAAAGGACGGATTGATTGAATACGACGGTTCACCAAAGGAGGGAATTGATATTGCCTAGATTTTCGTTTGTTATAGCGATTTCCCTCATCCTCTGTTTCGTGTTTATTACAAACGCGCACGCGGAACAGGCGAATCCCTTTGATGCATGGTCGGGACGTATCAGCATCCAGACAACAGGCGCCGACAACAAAAGATTCGGAGAGCAATTTGAAATATCTCAGAGTATGCTTCTACGGCTGATCAGAAAACTTGAAATAAACAACTCAGCGGATTTGGAAATACACCTGCTCAACGGAGTAAAAATCTCGACCATGGATAATCCGTTCAGCGATATGCTTTTCTCGTTCGCCCCTGAAAATCTGCGATACCGCTGCTGTGACTTAACATGGGAAATCCTCGATGAATCCGCGACTTCGATGTTCTTTTCCGTTGACAGGCTGAACGCGCGATTTACACTGCCCGATGCGGATATCACAATCGGGCGGCAGGCGATTACTTTCGGCAAGGCGTGGTTTTTCAATCCACTCGACAACTATCTCCCATTCGACGCCAACACTGTTGACCGCGATTACAAAGCCGGTGTGGATGCCCTTCGTGTCGATATTCCTCTTGGCAATTTTTCTGGAATAAATATCATCGCGGTTGCCGGAGCGCGAAATGACTTTCCCGAGATGCAGTATCCCGACAAGGGCAATTTCTCCTGTGACTGGTATGGCTCCTCGGTTATCGCGCGAATGTTCACATCTATAAACGGATGGGATTATTCAATTCAGGGCGGAAAGATATACGGCGGATACCAGATTGGCGGTGGGATTGTTGGTGATATCGGCGAGTATCAATTCCGCGGCGAGGGAGCGTACCTGTTCGCATCCGACAGCAAGCCGATGTTTTCCTTCAACGGCGATTTGTACGAGAACCATTTTGACTTCGCAGTCGGTATTGGACGCTACTACCCAAACGGCCTTAACCTCGACGTGGAATATTTCCACAACGGCGCCGCGATCCCAAATGACCTTCACGCCTCACTTACCCGATTAATAAAAGGCGCAAACAAGCATTTAAGCCGCGATTTAATCGGCGCGAACGCAACTTATGAATTTCATCCTCTAATAAACGGACAACTGGCAGTCATGTACTCCATCAATGATTCCTCTTTTTCACTGCAGCCGAATCTAACATATTCAGTCAGCAACGAAACCGATTTCAGAATCGGTTTGTCGATGAACTTCGGCAAAAAGCCGCTGGAGGAATTCGCCATGACAATCCCGCAAAGCGAATTCGGCTCATATCCAAACATCATCTACGCCGAGTTAATGTATTATTTTTAGATTTTCAAACGGTTGATTATTGTAGGGGCACCGCTTGCCGCGCGTTTGCTGTAGCCTTTGAGGTCCGCATAAAATCGGGTGGCGCCCACAATCACGTCTTTTTGTGATTGTGGGTGAAATGCGTACCTTCGCTGCAAATCACCCACAACCAGTTGAATCGCAAGCGATATCAACTGGTTGTGGGCGGCACCCGGGCGCGGCAGGTAAACCATCTCAGAACAAGCATGTGATCACCGGAAAACCAACCCCCATATGCTACAATATTCATATCATGGCAAAACCAAAAAAAACAACCACTGCCAAACTATTTTTCGCCGACGCCTCAGCTGACAGGTTCGATTACAACCTAAGCCTGCCGGCGAAACTCGACCGAATAATAGAAAAACTCAAATTCGACAATCGTTTCAAAAAGGGTGAGCTTGTCGCGGTAAAAATGCATCTCGGCAACCCCGGAACTCACCGCACAATCCCGCCTGTGCTGGTTCGTAAAGTTGTGGACGCTCTCAAGGAAATCGGCGCAAGGCCCTTTGTCGCGGACAGCGTCCGAATCCACGGCTATAAATATCTTCAAACTGCACTGGAAAATGGCTACAACGAATTAACTCTCGGATGCCCTGTAATCATGGCGGATGGCATTTACGGCAACGATTCAGTTGAGGTAAAAGCCGGGAAACATCTTAAAACCGCGCTGATACCATCCGCGTTTTATGACGCCACCGCGATGGTTGTCTTGACACACGCGACAGGCCACGCCGCGTATGGATTCGCCGGCGCGATGAAAAATATCGCGATGGGCCTGATAGGCCATCACTGCAGAGGCGGCTCATGGGAATCCGGCGGACGCGGACAGATGCACATAATTGGTTCAACGAAATTCAATGTCAATATGAAAAAATGCACAGGCTGTTTTCTTTGCTATGAAATCTGCCCGTTGGATGCCATCGAGAAAGCAGGAAAAAAAATAAAAATCAACTGGGACAACTGCTGGCGATGCCTGCGATGCACTCGTGTATGCCCGACCGGCGCACTAATGCAGCCTGAAATCACGGATGATTTTTACGAGGCAATCGCGGAGGGCGCGAAAGCCGCAATGACCACTTTCCAACCGCACAAGGTGCAGCACATTTCATTCCTTCTCGATTTACAGCCGGAATGTGACTGCATGCCCATGAGCGGCGTTCCTCTGGTCAGTGATATCGGAATCCTTGCAGGTGAGGACATGATTGCGATAGACTGGGCGACTCTGGATATGATTGCTGACAGCAAACCAAATCCAGGCTCAATGGCGGAGCATCTTGAAAACACACGCGAAAATGATGTTTTCGCGCAGGTGAATAATCGCAATACACGAAAGTATCTCGAATTCGCTGATAAACTGGGCGTGGGCACAACACGATACAAAATTGAGAATGTCAGTTAAGTAGTTTTCTATAAAGCAGAGGGTTTAAACCCTCTGCTTTAAAGAAACCCTCTGCTTTATATAAAACTACTTCTATTTAGAAACACTCTGATATAATTAAACCGGGGAAACAAATGAAATGACAGATAAACGCAATAAACATAATAAACCACTCAAAACCAAACCGGATAACTCGCTATCCTCTTTCATGGGATTCCTGCTAATCCCCATTATCGCTGTCGGAATATGGTGCTACTACTACAGCATCGACCGCGGCAGCACAATCGCACTGTTCAAACTACTGGCGCCGGTATATATCGGTCTCTACGTTATTTTCGAATTGATATTTCGACTCTTCATTCCTCGAATTGCAAACAGTTTCAAACTCGGATTCTGGATTGGCGTATTCATCCTCGCGCCGTTTTACATGTACCAGATGTCATTCCATGCCAGTTTCATTCTCAGGCAGGTACCTGAGAATTATTTATTTTATGTATATCTCCTGATCGGATTAATTTCCGCACTCGCGCTTGGACTGCTGTTCAAAACCGCGTTCGACCTCCTTATCAATGTCAAACACGCATCGAATCCCGGAACAGCGGCATTGCTTAAATTAACCACAATTCTTTTATGCATGTTTATACTCCTCCCAACGTTCAGCAAGAATCGCGCCGCGCAATCCCAACTCGCTAAAAAACGAACCAGCTACAGAGCTGTTGTCCAGCGCGACCCGATTGAAAAACCGCTTCACCGTATGATTGTCCTCGGCATCGACGGCGGCGACTGGCAGGTAATCGAGCCGTTAATCGAGGATGGCAAACTGCCTCATTTTAAAAAACTGCTTGATGAGGGCAGATGGGGTGTTCTCGAAAGCATGAAACCATACCGCTCGCCTGTCCTCTGGACGACCATATTCACCGGGCAGACTCCCAAAAAACACGGAATCGAGGATTGGGAAATCGCGTACTCAAAAAATCGGCTGGTCAAAGCTGTCTGGAATATCTTTTCAGAATATGAACTAAGAAGCACAATAATTAACATCCCCGCGACATTCCCCCCGGAGGAATTTATCGGGAAGGGAATTAGCGGTTTCCCCTGTCCCAATCAGACAATGAACATGCAGGGCTGGATGATTCGTTCCAAGCCCATGAAAAACACGCTGACGCCTTTCAAGCTGCTCGATCTCAAACTAGACGCTGACGGCAATTACTGGGGAAAACTCACTGTTACAGATGTCCTTATCGATAAATACAACGCTGGCATGAGGGGCAAGGTTTTCAAAAACATATGGATTCAAGCCCAACTGCAAACGAAACTTGCTGAGATTTACGGAATGAAAATTGATGTCGCCCGGTTTAAATATTTCAAGGATGAGGGGCGTTTCGATATCCTCCTGCTTCACGGCGATGGCGCTCCGCTTGCTACTCTCGAGGAGGGCAAATGGAGCGATTATCTTACAGTGCAGCTTGAACCGGGTGTAGTTGGAGTTACTAAAATTAAAGCGGTCAAACTAGACGGCGATGATCTCCTCCTCTACATGACACCCTTTTTCATGCGCTCCGAAAACCCGAAACATCCATTCACTTTCCCAACAGCCCTTTCGAAGGACATAACAAAACTGTTCGGGCAGTATGTTGTCGAGATGACATGGATGGCGGCAAAGGATATTATCCTGCTGCCAGCTATAAAGGAACTTCTAATCAGCACTGAATCAAAAAAATCCGTTGTTGGAAAAGCGCTGTTCGACGAGAACGAATGGGATTTGTTCATTCAGGTATTCACTCTTACCGACCGCCTGCAGCATCCAACCTGGGCTTTCAGGTATGGTGAATATTCCGATACCCAGCTGAAAAATCTGGAAAATGCCGAGATGATTCAAAAAATTGGCTACGATGCCATTGCGGAAGGATACGACCTCGCGGATGAATGGATCGGCGATATCCTTGAAGGTGTTGACCCTGAAAATGATGTAATCCTCATCGCCAGCGATCATGGGTTCAAAGCCGGCTCCGGGCTGGAGGTCAATTTGGGGATCCATAGAGGTGATGGAATTTATGTTGCCTGGGGAGGTCCCATCGAACCTGTATCTCGCGGTGATTACAAAAGCAATAAATCAGAAAACAAATCAGTAAAGGATATTACAAGAAACATGCTGTATCTTACCGGCCTGCCGGTAGGGGAGGATATGGCTGGTGAAATATGGCTTGATTTTATCAATCCGGATTTCCTCGATTCGCATCCGGTTACAACTATTCCAACGTATAATAGCGCTGAGGAAACACGCGGAACACAGCAAAAAATAGACCCATCCGCCCTTGAACAACTCAAGGGTCTGGGTTATATAGACGGTGGAAACATAGAGGGAAATTGAAAAACAGTTAGAAAGTTAGCAGGTTAGTAGGTTAGAAAGTTAGAAAGTTAGAAAGTTAGAAAGTTAGAAAGTTAGTAAGTTAGCAGGTTAGTAAGTTAGCAAGTTAGTAGGTTAGCAAGTTAGTAGGTTAGCAGGTTAGTAAGTTAGAAAGTTAGCAGGTTAGTAGGTTAGTAAGTTAGTAGGTTAGTAGGTTAGAAAGTTAGAAAGTTAGTAAGTTAAAAAATAGATTCCGGGTCAAGCTCGGAATGACAGTAGATTGTCATTCCGGCGAAAGCCGGAATCCATCCTTTTTCAGAGGTCTCTAAGTTGATTTAAATAATCCTTTTTTTACTTACTAACCTACTAACCTGTTAACCTGCTAACTTACTAACCGTTTACAAGGTGAATATATGCAAAACATACACGGCACAACTGTAATAGGATTACGGTGCAACGGCGTATCAGTCCTCGCTGGTGATGGGCAGGTTACGATGGGCGATGTTGTAATGAAAGAAAACGCGAAAAAACTCCGGCGCCTATACAAGGAACAGATAATCGCCGGATTTGCGGGTTCTGTAGCGGATGCTTTCGCGCTGTTTGAGAAATTCGAAGCCAAACTCGATGAGTTCCGCGGCAACCTGCTAAGGGCATCCGTGGAACTGGCAAAGGAATGGCGCACCGATAAATATTTGCGGCGCCTTGAGGCTATGCTCATTGTCGCATCGACCGACAAGCTTCTCATTGTCAGCGGCAACGGTGATGTAATCGAACCTGATGGTGATGTCATCGCAATCGGTTCAGGTGGCAATTACGCTTTAGCAGCAGCACGCGGACTGATTGAGCATACTGACATGTCAGCTGAGGATATTGCTGTGGAGTCTTTGAAAATCGCCGCTGGAATCTGCATTCACACGAATACAAATATCCAGCTTGAGGTATTGAAGTAAATTTATATCAAGGTGATTGAAATACCAGTTGATATTTCTCTTGTTATTCCTTATTAATTAATCCATGAGCGATTGACCTTGACAAAAACAAGTAAAAATGTGAAAATTCTTAATGGCTCAGGTCTCCCCCCTACCTGAGCCACTTTTGCATATATTTTTGGTTTTTTCGCATTTATCAATAAGGAAGCCGGATTACAAGTGTCAAAAAATACTACAAATGCCGAAATGTTAAGCCTTTGTGAATCCAAGTCCAAACAAACAACACTAGGCCGGGAATTTGCCTTTACCGGAATCGGTGTCTTCGCCGGTACGGATGTTGGATTTACAGCCATACCATCACAGGAAAATACAGGAATCGTTTTCAAGTGTGATGATATCCTAATCCCCGCTCAAATCGAATTTGTTGAGGAGGTACCGAACCGAACCAAACTTGTAAAGGATGGCAAATCAGTTCAGGTCGTTGAGCATTTATTGAGCGCATTATATGGCCTGGGTGTTGATAACGCTCTCATTGAAGTTAATTCAGATGAAATCCCCATTCTCGATGCCAGCGCGCGCGATTACATAAATGCCATTCTTGATGTCGGCATCGTTGAACAGAACGCATTCGCAACTGAACTTGTTGTGAAAAAGCCTCTCGGCATCGAAGAAGAAAATACATCAATCTGGCTTATGCCCGATATAAATCCAAGAATCACATATTTCCTCGAACACCAGCATCCGCAAATTGGCGGCATGTCAGACTCCATGCTCTTAAACCATGATAACTATCGCGATTTTATCGGTCAGGCGCGCACTTTTGCAACGCATGAAGAGGCGCAAATCCTTATTAAAAACAATATTCTTGGCACTGATGATGAAACCCTTGCGATTGTTGTCAATGACAATGGTCCTAATCATGAACTTCGCAACCCCAATGAATATGTCTATCACAAAATGCTCGACATGATCGGCGACATATCACTTGCCCATGGACGAATCAGGGGGCATTTAATCGGCATTCGCTCAGGACATTTCATGAACAGAAAAATGGCAAAGTTAATAGAAGAGAATATTAAATCTCTTAAATAACGACATTGAGCAACATCCCTTATTCTTCCATGTAACCCGGTGTCCCTTCACCGGGGAATTATCAACCGCGGACAACTAACATGTAACCCGGTGTCCCTTCACCGGGGAATTAATAAACACAACAACCAAATGCATCAAACACTAAAACAACCTATAATATCCACTTGATTAATTGAAACTAAAATCACTGGAGAGCAAAATGTGTAAATCACTAAGATTCGCGACATCAATGCTGATTCTTCTTATCATGGCTGTTCATATTGGATGCATGGGAGCGGCACCCGACAAAACAGTCGAGATATTCCTGACAAAATGCCAAAAGGGCGATTGGACAGGCGCTGAAAGCATGTTGTCCGAAAGTGGCAGGCTTTATTTCTCACAAAGAGAAAGTTTGGAGGAAATGTACTGGCCCATGTTAGGCATTGCTTGCAAAGCGGGTATTCCATTTGAGGATATTAGGGACAAGGTCAAAACCGGGATAATCATAATCTCCGATGATACATCATCATCAACACGAGGCAGTATCAGGGTGAAAATAAACAATTCTGCAATTATCGGTAAAGAATCCGCCAAATCAATTGCCTCATCCGTAGGCCTGGATTCACTTGATGTCATGCTCAAAATCAACATAGTCCAGGAATCGAATCGTTGGAAAATCGAATTGATTATACCGCAGGATTTAACTGATGATGAAATGGCGAGATGGGCAAATCTCGCAAAAAAATCGCCGACATCACTTGGTATCTAGCATGAACAGGAGACTGACAATGAGATTTGGATTAATTTTATTACTTGCGACAGCCTTGCTTTTAACTGGATGCCCTGCTAAAACATCGCCTGATTCCGAGGTCGATTCCCCAACCGCCACAAACGAGGGCAGGGGGATTCCCGAATCATGGAAAATTGGCGAGGCGATGGATATCGAGGACGTTATGCTGAAAACATCCGATGGCGTTGAAATCGCCGCGAGTTTCCGTCCAGCCGCAGGTAACGCGGAAAAATCACCGGCAATGGTTTGCGTTCACATGCTCGGTAAAACCCGGAAGGAATATAATTCTCTCACAAAACAATTAAGCGAAATCGGGATAGCATCGCTCGCAATCGATATCCGCGGACACGGTGACAGCAAGATGGGCGGTAAAATTCGATACAGCTCATTCAGCGATAAACAGTGGAACGAATGTGTTAAGGATGTCAACGCCGCGATAGGCTGGCTAATAAGCCGGGATAACATAGACAAGCGATTCCTCGGATTAATTGGCGCGAGTATAGGCGCGAATTTTGTGATAAAAGCTGGCAGCCGCAGAGAGGTAAAAATCGTTGTCGCACTCTCACCCGGACTCGAGTATCACGGCGTTCAAATCGAAAAGGACGCCGCTAAAATGCATGAGAAGCCGGTTTATGTCGTTGTTACTGACGGCGACAAATACGCTTTCGAAACCGCAACAAAACTCGCACAGATAATGCAGAAGCAGGTCGAGATTGAGGTAATCCACGAGCGGGATTATCACGGAACAGATATGTTCCGAATCCCCGCATTTCAAGAGGGCTTAATAAACTGGATAGGAAACCACCTCGGAGACATGGTCCGGGAAGCTCTCACAGAAGAGGACATGGCGAAAAAGAAAGGAAAAGAGGGAACTGTCAAGGGCAGTGATAGATAATAAATCATAATCCTGCAGTGGAAAACGCATGAGTCGCCCCAATGTAACCCGGTGTCCCTTCACCGGGGAAAAGCGGCGACATCCACAAACCTGTTTTACAAATCAAAAATCAGCAGATGTCATTCCGACATTCGCGAAGCGAATGGTCGGAATCCCTTGAGAAATCCTAATCCTCCGCTTCAAGGGCATCCATCAGTTTCTTGAAAGCCGCATCGTATTTGGATGCGTCTTTATCCCAGCCACGGAAATTACCGGCAATAACTTTCACAACATCAGCCTTCCTCTCATGTTCCCATTCGTCAAACAAGTAATCGTCAAGGCGAATGGGAAACAAAATATGTTTTCGCTTTTTATTTCCCTGACGAACAGCTTCATCCTCCTCCTGAAGAGCTCGCTCAATTTCCCTGATAACCGCCGGGCTTGTTAGTGAGTTTTCAGAGCAAACAATAATCAGTTTGTCATAGATTCTAATTGCCCTATCTATCTCTCCATATATTGTTTTCCCCAATTTGGCTGATACAGGGAAATACCAAACTCTAACGCCTTTCGCTTGAAGATCCGCGAAAAGTCGTTTACAGAACATCTTATCCTTGCTGCTGTGAGCGATAAAACATGAGTAAAACTGAATGGCTTTTAAGTCTTCAAGGAAATAATGCATATTTTGAATGAAACTCTCAGGAACACCAGCACCACGGAGAAACGATTCAGGGATATTCCCTTTTGAGAGGTATATTGTGTTGATGCCGATTGTTGAAGGACCACGATGGTTAGCTGTATCAAGACCTTTAACTATGCTAAGGTCATTATTTCCGAACGTTGTATAACCAATAACCGCATTGTCTAGTTTCGCACCGTTGAGGTTCGCAATGCTAAGATCTGCACCGCTAAGATCTGCATCGCTAAGTTTCGCACTCATGAGGTCCGCATTGCTGAGGTCCGCACGGATGAGGTTCGCACCTCTGAGGTCCACACCTCTAAGGAACGCATCGCTAAGGTTCGCACGGTGGAGATCTATTCTAATTCCACGATTCTCCCTCCTCCACTTGTTCCAAACCTCAACACCTTGTTTAAGAATTTTCAGTTGTTTTTTGCTTGCCATATTGCTTGCTGCATTGCAGGTATTTAATAAAATACAATTTCAAACTACCCCTCAACCGCATTCAAACTAATAAAAAACGTCGTACCCTCACCCACCTGCGACTGCGCCCAAATCTTGCCGCCGTGATCATTAATTATATTTTCCACAATTGCCAAACCCAGCCCGGTACCCGATTCCTTCGTGGTGTAGTACGGCGTAAACATCCTGTCAATATCGCTTTCCGACAGCCCGGGGCCATCATCGCTAATCTCAATCAGAACTTTCTTTTTATCGGGTATGTCATGAGTCGCGATTGTAACCGTACCCCCCTCGATATCGAACGATTCAGCGCCGTTTTTAATCAGGTTAACCAGCGCCATTCTGATTTGATCCGCATCGAACATAACCTCCGGCAGCTCATCCGCCAGATTGATTTCGTATGTAACCCTCCCATCGGATGGGAACATCTCAATTGCCTTCCGCACCGACTCGTTGATATCCCCCTGTTCCAGAAGCGGTTTGGGCATACGCGCGAACGAGCTGAATTCATCCGCGAGTTTTTTCAGGATATCAACCTCCTCCATGATTGTTCCTGTCGCCTCACCGAATGCCTCATCGAAAGCCTTCTGGTCTTTACCATACAAACGCTGCAGGTTTTCCACATTCAGCTTGATTGGAAACAGCGGATTTTTTATCTCATGCGCAAGTTTACGCGCGACATCACGCCACGCCGCGAGTTTTTCCGCTTGTATCAGGCGACGGGTATTCGTTTCAAGCTCATCCGCCATCTGGCTGAAACTTCTAACCAGCGCTTCAACCTCATCCCTTGATTTAATATTAAAAGGCGTGAATTTACCCGTCTGCGCGAATTCAAGCGCGTGAAGTGAAAGGCGGCGTATCGGCGCGGATATCCCACTCGCTAGAAGAAGTCCCACAAACAGCGCCAGAAGCGCGGCGAGAATTGAATATAGAAACAGCGAATTTGTGATGTCGGATAAATACGATCGAAATTCATCCTGCGGGAAAATCACAATCAGATAGACCGGCGTTGACTCATCAAACCACTCGGACAGCGATTCCGCCGCGAGTATATTCCCTTTGTAATCAGCCTTGCCCCAGTCAGGATTCTCCTCTCTCAGGGGGTACGCCAACTGATCAGATTGAAGATTCGAAATATAATCAAAAAATCCGGTTTCAACATCACGAGGCAAACTGCTGCCAAGCCCGTTGAAATCGCCATCGGTGAGAATGACTCCACCCTCACCGCCCGGACGACCCAGCCTGTTAAAAAACTCCTGCTCCAGATAATATCCCCCGACAACGATCCCGACAAGCTCACCATCCGTGCCAATCACAGTCGCGATTGTCTCCAGCGATGGCGTTACTTTTCCGTGGACACTTTCCCGCTGCGATATCCGAACAAGAATCTCTGTGGCATCAAGTGAATCAAGCGGCGGAATATTATCGAACAGCGTATTGAAATCATCGGGAGCCTGACCCCGCGCGCGGATTAACCCATCGGCGTCGATGAAATCCAGAAAGTCAAACCCGCTCGCGCTCAGCAGGAATCCCGCTCTCTGGATGAATTCATTCTGCGAAAAGTACGGGTTATCCAGTTCCATTGACAGGTTCTTTCGCACATCGAAACTGGCGGCAATCGACTCCACCTGATTTTGTGTATTCTCTATGAACAGTTCAATCTCAATTTTTACGCCGGACAGAATTTCCTTACGACGTTCCTGCTCACGGCCCTCATGGCTTGCCTCAAGCGACCGGAACGCGAAAACCGCCAGTAACGCCATTGGCAGAAGCGCCGCCAGTGCGAATCCGAGCATTAACTTGACTGCTATGGGAAATCCCGGTCTGTTCATATTCCTCTATTCCTGCAAATTTTACGCCAGAATGATAACACACCACCGGGAGCTTCGGCACCCTTGCCGGAAAATCCGGGGCGTCAGCCACCCCGCTTTCCAGCAAGGATGCCGCATCTCCCTACCTAATTGGCACCTCCTTAATTGGTGCCTGGCACCAATTAATTGGAGAGTTGGCATCGATGCCTGTTGAGGGGCTTCAACACTCACTTTTCGGTTAGGGGCACTGTATCAATTTAATTGGTACCTGGCACCAATTTATGGCACCAATTTATGACGTCCTGGTGGTTTTTTGCGAAGTTGTCTCCCAAGGCGTTTTTCCAACTGATCTCTAAAACCTTTATTACCAAGAGGTAATCCTGATTTTGTTTTTTCACGGATATCGGAAATCGACATATCATTTGCCGATTCTCTCAATGTCTCCTGCCAGCTTTCAGGATTAAACCTGTTATTCCACCAAGTCATATCTAAAATCCCGGATTTGTCAGTTACAAGCCCCAGATGAACTCTTGCACTCGACCACGGATACTCCCAAGTATATTCTACTAATCCTGCACGTTTTGGGTTTTGTTCAGTGTAACAAAGAGTTGCCACAAGGTGAGATTCATCAAGAGGACAGGAGAAATACCGGTTTTGCCAAACATGACCACAGCGGTTTAATTGCTGATTCAGTGTAATTGAATATCGCTGGTGAGCATCGCGGATAACATTTGGCAGGGATTCCTTCCTGCAGGGAATACCAACGATATGCACATGGTTAGTCATCAAGCAATATGCGAGTATCCTAAAATCATACTTATTCGAGTAATATTTGAGAAGAGTAATGTATCTATCTCGATCATCAGGTTTGAAGAAGATGTTTTTATGGTTATTCCCTCGATGAGTGATATGATGCGCGATTCCAGGAATGACTATTCGATGTAAGCGTCCCATAATTTTTATCCTTTTAATGCCAACTATAAATGATGTACTGGATAATAGACGGCGCCGAAACACAAATCGCTGCAATCCAGAGAGAATAATTTGAAAAATTTAATTGGTACCAATTAATTGGTACCTGGCACCAATTAATTAGAGAGTTTGCACCGATGCCTGCAGAGGGGCTTCAACACTCACTTTTCCGGCAGGGATACCGATTCGCCCAACATCAAATTTAATTGGTACCTGGCACCAATTTCCCCCACGATTGCCAATCAAATCCATCCAATCTATAATAATCAAACAAAACCAAAACAAAAAGGTCGGACAAAATGAAAATACAAAACTCATACAAACTCCTCGTCATCCTAACCCTCATAATAATCACCGGATGCGGCGGATCAAACAAAGCCGACGAGGATGCCAAAGCAATGGCGCAAAAGGTCAAACAGGGACTGGACGAGTACGCCCGCGACACCAACGGAATCTACCCATCCGAACTGGACGCCATGGTCGAGGCCGGATACCTCATCGATCTCTTCGACGACCACTTCAAAATCCCCGACTTCACAACAATCAAACTCGGAGAGAAACCTTTCGAGGGCAAATTCACATACATCCCGGTCAAAATCAACGGCGAAAGGCGCGCATACTACCTCCTGGCTTACGGCTCCATGAACAACAAGAATCAATTGGATGTCAACAACGACGGCAAACAGGATTTCGTCCAAATCGTCCTCAAAGGCCCCGACGACCCCGAAATCCTCTCCCAAATGCCCCCGCTGGAGGATTTGTTGTGAGCTGGCTTAAAGGTAAGTTCGATATAATAAGAATCATGGATGCAAATTTAGTATGCCTGTTTTCGGGGAGGTTCAAATGAAAAATCCATCAGAAATAATAAAGAAAATCAATGTCGAATACGCCGATCTGATTAATTCTGAAATCACTGGTAGAAAATTACTGGATAATATTAAATCCTACGAAGATCTGAAAAAAAGAGCACAAGATAAATCTGGTCTTTTGTTACCAGATAGCTATGGGTATGATAGTTCATTTAAAAAAAATGTACACAGTTTACAAACTGTACTAAGAGAATTCTGGAAAGATAAAAATGATGACTATATGCAATCTCTTAGCGAACTGGAAAGTTTAAAGATATACACCATTGGTGGTTTGGTTGAAAACCTAGCATTATATTTTGATACGGTGATATTCTCTCATGCAACACCAAGTCGACTACACCCTAGTGGTGACCCAATCAAATCTACAATTACAATCTTGGAAAGTATAATTCCTGTTTACAATTTTATCCCATTATTAAAAGCAGATACCAATTTTCCTATAATAGCCTTTAATCCCAATTATGATTCTTCAAGTAGATTTGAGAAGAAATTGTACGAGGGAAATTTCGGTCAACAATTAGAAATAGGTTCAATAAATGCTAAAAAAATTGGCATTGATGCGTTAAATAAATTTTCCAAAATCGATCTAAACATTAAGTCACCTCTAGACATTCAAAATCATATTAGGAGAGATGGTTTCGTTATCCTTGATGAATTGTTTCATGTTGAAGAATTGATGAAATTCATTGATGAAAGAAGATATATCCTAAATAAGGTAATTGATGACAAGATTGCTAAGGAAATGTTAGATGCTGTAAATATGCGCAAGAATATGATTTCTGGTGACGCATTTATGCGCCTGATGATATTATTCTTTGTCGAATTTGAAACATTAGTTGAGCTAGATGAACAAACAACAAGGTTAAAAGCATATCCACATATTCACCAAGCAGAATTGTATAAATTAAAAATGGAAATTGAGAGTGGTTATTTAAGAGAATATCTTGATTTTGACGACAGGATGTTTGCAGCAAATTCGTTGAACTTACCGCACTTGGTTACTTTAGGGGATTTATCATTTGAGGAAATTGTGAGATTTAGAGAAAGTGGTGGAATGGAAGAGATCCGCTCTGCATTTAGAAATAAATGTAACCAAATTAAGCATGTAGCTATTGAGGATTATGAAAGCGTCAGACAAAAAGTTTATGATGAGCTTAAACAGCGGGTTGATGATAACAATAATAATATTAGAGCAAGTGAAATTGATATAAGAAATACTATCAAGAAAAATACTGTTGATTTAGGACTTTCATTAATGATAGATTTTTTGCTTATAAATATTCCGCCAGTTGCATCATCTACTTATCTAGCTCCGGCAGCACTTGCAAACTTCCTCAAGACTTTAGCAGAAGGTGGTGTGCGGATTTACAATGATTTTGTTACACGTCAAAGGGCTGTTAAAGAGCTAAAGAATAGACCAATCGGTATAATCGCCAAAAATCTAGAAAGGTGATTACCGAGAAAGTTGCTTGTCAATCAATAGAAAGTACAAACATTTGATTAAGAACATTTTAACAACACTTATATCGGGATAGATATCTAATGCACAACGCGACAATAAAATCACTAGCCTACGGCGGATACGGCGTCACCCACATCGATGGCCGAGTCTGCTTCGTACCCTACGCCGTCCCACAGGACGAGCTCATCGTTGAAATAACATCAGAGAAAAAATCAGTTACTTTCGGCAGGATTGTTGAAATCAAAAAACCGTCACCATTTCGAAAGGAGCCGGGATGTCCGCTATTCGAGCAGTGCGGCGGATGCCATTGGCTTCATATCGATTACGATGAGCAGCTAAAATGGAAACTCGACATCGTCCAAAACGCGCTGAAACGAATCGGCGGCATTGACAATCCTCAGGTAACATCAGTTGCAGACGGCATAATGCCTCTCGCATACCGAACAAGAGCGCGGTTTCATTTTTCAAATTCGACAGAATTCGTTTTCGGATTCCACGCCCCTCGCAGCAGGGAAATAATCGACATGCAAAACTGCCCCTTACTGCATGATGGCATCAACGACCTCATCCCGGAAATACGAAAAGTTCTGCAGAATATCGAACCGTTGAAATATAACGCATCGATTGAACTAACCCAAAACCCGACCATGCTCGAAACGCTCTGCTGGTTGGAATTATCCGACGACGACACAAGACGCCGCGATGAAATAGCCTCCGGCCTTAGTAAAATTAACAATATCGAGTCCATTGACTGGAAAGATAATCCCGCGGATAAAGTCGCGTTCAGCATCGCGCTCCCCGGTGTTCAGGCATGGGTGCCATCCGGCTCCTTCAGCCAGAGCAGTTTTGCAAACAACGATGTTTTGCTGCAAACCGTTATCGAATTCGCCGGTGAAATCAAAAACAAGCGAGTTTGGGATATATACTGCGGATGGGGCAATCTCTCTCTCCCCCTCGCAGCAAATGGCGCAATCGTAACAGGTTGCGACAGCGACGCAAACGCTATCGCAACAGCAAACATGAGCGTATCCGACAGCCAAATCCAAACCGCCCGTTACGAGAAATCAAACGACACGAAACTCATCGGACGTCTCACCAAGCCCGGCAATCCGGTTGATGTAATCATGCTCGACCCGCCAAGAATCGGCGCGAAAGCGCTCGCGGACGCAATCGCCAAATCTCCCGCAACCAGAATCATCTACATTTCATGCGACCCAAACACCCTCGCGCGCGACCTGAAAACAATGGCTCAATCAGGCCGTAAACTCCTTAAAACATACGTAATCGACATGATCCCCAACACCTACCACATCGAAACTGTCAACCTTATTGAGTAATGCCTTTCCAACTCTTGCGTGATAATCATCCAGATAGTATAATTATTTCAGCCGGATAGTCCGGCATAATTTTTTGCATGCACTGAGCATGTCGAAGTACTAATTTTCACGGGGCTGTAGCTCAGTTGGTAGAGCGCTAGGTTCGCAATCTAGAGGTCAGGGGTTCGACCCCCCTCAGCTCCATAGCATCCCATTATTTAGGAGCAGTAACTATTTCCGCATACGTGACCCCATCAACCAAAATCCAAACGCTAATCTCAGCATTAATTCTACTCGCATCCGCACTATTCGCAATCTCATGCGCCCGTGAATCAAAACCAGCCGACTGGTCATTCACATACTCCATGGTTGGCGGATTGGCTGGATACAACGACAGGGTGGAAATGTCACAGGATGGCTCTGCGGAATATTTCCAGGGCAGGGACAAAATAACTGATTTCGAACTCCACGATGCTGTCACCGAAAAAATCGCATGGATGATTGGCCGGGATGACCTCCTCGCCGCGGTGGGTGAGTACAAGGGCGGAATGGATGTCATGGACGACATCACATACACGATTACAATTGTCAAAAGCGACAGAACATACAAAATCGAGTGGGACAGCAGGTCGAAACATCCAGCAGTGTTGGATGAAATCCGGCCCACACTTGATGACATTATTACAGACGCGCGCAAATTAGTTGATTAAGAAAGAGGGACACTGGATGGCTAACTCAAATAACGTTTTAAAAAAGTCGAACGGCTCGATTGCCCAGTCGAACGGTTTAAGACTCGACATCGGCTGCGGATTCAACAAAAAAAACGGCTTCATCGGCATTGACCGCTCCAAGGAAGTCGGCGCGGATTATGTCCTCGACATTGAGAAGGAGCCAATCCCGTTTGACGATTCAACTGTAACTGAAATCCACTGCGCTCATCTTGTCGAGCACCTTCCGGACCTGATCTCGTTCATGAATGAATGCCACAGAGTTTTAACGCCGTGTGGCACAATGACAATCCTCGCGCCCTACTACACAGCGATTCAGGCGTCGCAAGACCCTACCCACGTTCGCTACATTAACGAAAGAACATTCTGTTATTTCACCGATGAATACCTCGGCAACGGCGCGACTTTCGATTACGGCATAAGCTCCAAATTTGCAATCGAATCAACCTCATACACATATATCAATTTGTGGGCAAAACCGTGGATTCCAATACGAGTCCGCAGATGGGCGCGCCACCACCTCTTCAACGTCGCAGTCGATATCACGGTCATAATGAAAGCTGTGAAGTAGGGGATTAATTTCTCACTTTTTCAACCACAAAATGTAACCCGGTGTCCCTTCACCGGGGTTTTCCTGATATCACCGTACCGTTGAAAAACTTTATTGATCGTTTAACTCGGAAACTCGAAGTGCGGTTGTCCTATCGCTCATGGAAGCGCGACAAGTGGCACTTTGCCCGGTGCGCGGAACATCAAGTAACAGACCAGGGCAAAACAAAGAGGGAAGCGATAACCAACCTGAATAAAATGGTGCTGATATCCCTGATTGAAGCAATTGAGACAGATAACATCGACGCCATGTTGAAGAACTTGGGTTTTAAAGTTAAAAAACTGCCCATTCCAAAACGTGAATACTATTCACAAACGTGAATACTATTCACAGAAAATAGATTCGTTTGGTAAATTCAATCCACTAACTTTTAACGAACCAATAATTTCCGAGATGAGCAAGATATCAGCCTGATGATGAATACCTTGAATGAAATGAAAACACTAGAAAATCATCTAACCAATATACATCCCCAAATTAGCCAGAAGGTCAGCCGCGAAGGACACCATCGTAGCGCTTAGCCACGGCCCCAAAAAAAGCAGCACAATCGCGACCGCGAATATCTTTGGCACGAATGTCATGGTCTGGTCCTGAATTGATGTTACCGCCTGGAAAATGGAAATCAGGATACCGGTAAGAAGCGCCGTGCCTAATATCGGTGTCGCTATCATCAGAACAGTAATAATCGACCGCTGCGCGAGAAGCACAAGTGAATTTTCATACATAACCAACCACACTCCGGAATGCGTAATTTCCAAAACCAGCATAGATTATAAAATATGCCATCGCCACAGTCAAATGATAACTTGGCCAGCTTGCTTACGCGGATTATTAATACCCATCATTATCGTTGTTATTCTTGACTTTTGATTTGACGGGCTTTAAGATTTTGTTTTCTATTTTCACGTTCAGGCAAAGGTCTTTTAGTGGAAGAGACAGCAGCAAACGCGATAAATCAGACAAGCCAAACTGGCGCAAACTGGATAGTAAACAATTACGGCAGCTATTACGCTGGTTACGGCATTGTTCTATGGTTCATATTCGGCGCGATTGCTGTCGGCTTAATCGCACTGTTCCTTGCCAAATGGCTGGCGCCGTCCGACCCATACCCGGCAAAGCGAAGCACTTACGAATGCAGCGAACAGCCTGTCGGCTCAGCATGGGTTAAATTCAACATACGTTATTATTTCTTCGCGCTCCTGTTTCTGATTTTCGGTGTCGAGGTTGTTTTCTTCTATCCGTGGGCGACAGTTTTCCACGACCTCAAAACTCCGCATCTGAGTGAGTACAACACAATTATCACGCTTGGCTTCCCGATCTTCGGTGAGATGCTTGTATTCCTTTTCCTGCTTGTGCTGGGATGGGTTTACGCGTGGCGAAAGGGGTATCTCACATGGGATTAATTGAAAAAGAAATGCCGCCGGGCGTTTTAACGACAACAATTGACACGGTTATAAATTACTCAAAAAAATATTCTCTCTGGCCCATGACATTTGGACTGGCGTGTTGCGCAATCGAGATGATTCTCGCGACATCGCCCCGATTCGACCTGGCGCGATTTGGCGCCGAGGTTTTCCGCGCGACTCCAAGGCAGGCCGATTTAATGATAATCGCTGGAACAGTTAATCACAAAATGGCTCAAAATGTCCGACTGCTCTATGACCAGATGCCTGACCATAAAAAGGTAATCGCTATGGGAAGCTGCGCGATTTCAGGTGGCCCATACGCCGGAACTTACAATGTCGTTCAGGGCGTGGATTTAATTATCCCGGTTGATGTTTATGTTCCCGGATGCCCTCCCCGTCCGGAAGCGCTTATTGAGGGCTTTATCAAATTGCAGGAACTAATTGCACAGGAATCAATGGCAAAGGTATAAATAGTGGCTGACCAATCAACATATTCAAACACAACGGATATCCTAGAAACCAGGATAAAGGAACTGGAAAGAGATTTGGAATCCGTTGAAATAAACCGTGACCGCGTCAAGGATTACATCTGCCTTCTCGTCAACCCCGATGATTTAATGCGCGTCATGGAGACAATCGCGAACTGGGATGAAATCCCGATGAACTACTTAAGATGCATCACCGGCATCGACCAGTTGACTCATCTCGAGGTCGTTTACATTTTCGCCAGCATCCCGGGTCCCGGCGGACTCGCTGTTGTGGCGCGATGCCCTCGAAAGGATGGAGTTCTTCCCAGTGTTTATGGAATCTGGGAAACCGCCGATTATCAGGAACGCGAAACCTGGGAACTTTTCGGCGTTAAATTCGATGGCCATCCCGATTTACGGCGGCTCCTCACTCACGATGAAATGCACGGATTCCCGCTGTTGAAAGATTATCCCAAAGGCGGAGACCCGGATGACCTGAAAGCAATGGATGCAATTATTCCCGAAGGCTGGCTTGAACAAATGCAATCCGAAAAGGAACGTCTGCAAAACTGGCTGCAGGATGAAATTGCAAAACGAACGGAAACGTAAATACTGGCATTTACACTTACACGCATACAACGAGCTGAGACGGATACCATCGAAGGTTCCGATGATTTCATTCTCAACATGGGACCGCAGCACCCGTCAACTCACGGAGTACTGCGATTAATCCTGCGTTGCGACGGTGAAATCGTAAAGGAAATAACTCCGTATTTCGGCTACCTTCACCGTGCCTATTCCAAAACTGTCGAGGATTTGAATTACATTCAGGGTGTGCCGTATTCCGACAGATGGGATTATCTTGCATCGATGGCGAATAACCATGTCGCAAGCATGGCGATTGAAAATCTCATGGGACTGGAAGTGCCTCGCCGCGCGGAGTATATCCGAGTCCTAGTTCTCGAACTCCAGCGTGTAGCCAGCCATCTTTTCTGGTTCGGAACAATGATTAACGACATCGGCGGATACACCCCGTTCATGTGGGCGGTACGGCATCGCGAACAAATCGTTGACATATTCGAGGAAATCTCAGGCGCGCGGCTGACATATCACTATATCCGCCCGGGTGGAGTAGTGCGTGATGTTACCCCTCGCGCGATGAAACTGATTGAGGAATTCATCCGAGGATTCCCAAAGTACTGGGGCGACTACGATGACCTGATTTTCAGCAATGAAATAATGCTGATTCGCCTTCATGATGTCGGCACCGTTGACTCTGAAACAGCTATCAGATACGGCCTGAGCGGTCCCATGCTGCGAGCTGCCGGTGTCGAATGGGATTTACGAAAGAATCAGCCATACAGTGTTTATCCCGAACTCGATTTCGATGTAATAACAAGAGAAAAAGGCGACTGCCTCGCACGATGGGAAGTTCGCCTGGATGAAATGAAACAGGCAATGCGCCTAATAGCGCAGGCTTTCATGGGACTTCCCGCCGGGGAGCATATCGGAAAAGTCCCGCGGAATATCAAACCTCCTAAAGGTGAGGTTTACACTGCGGTGGAGGCGCCTCGCGGCGAACTCGGAATGTATGTTGTTTCAGATGGCACAAACAAGCCGTGGCGAATGCACTGCCGATCAAGCTGCCTGATCAACCTGTCAGCGTTAAACGAAATGTCACGCGGAATGGCGATTGCCGATTTAATCGCGATTCTCGGCAGCGTGGACATCGTGCTTGGAGAAACTGATCGTTAGTTACTGATAGCATTATGCTGAAATAACACCGCGCTTTAGCGTGGTGCGGTCGAAAAAAAATAAATGGGCAAATTTCTTTTACAGATAGCATACGACATCGGACTCAACGTCGGAACAGTTGGCCATGATTTCTGGTATGTCATCATGGGCGCTCTGATTTTCATCTGCGTAGTTCTGCCTTTGATTCTCGCTGTCGCTTATCTGACACTGCTTGAGAGAAAAGTACTCGCGTGGGCGCACTATCGGCTGGGACCAAATCGTTGTGGTTGGCAGGGATTACTCCAACCGCTCTGCGACGCTGTCAAGCTGTTAATAAAAGAAGACATCGTGCCGGTACGGGTCGATTGGATTCTATGGTTCTTCGCGCCTATTGTAGCTTTTGCCCCGATGGTCGCTTGTTTCCTGGCTATTCCAATGTCGAACGCAACTATGCTTCTAAACATCCCCAATCAGGAAATGCCGCTTCTGGCTCAGGTCCCTATGATTGGCACTGATTTGGGAATCGGATTGATGTTTGTCCTATCAATGAGCTCGCTTGTCGTGGTCGGAATTGTCATCGCAGGATTCGGCTCCAATAATAAATACTCGATGATTGGTGCTGTCAGAAGCGCCGGACAGATTGTCTCCTATGAAGTTCCAGTTATTCTTACTCTCCTGACTGTGGTTCTCCTGACTGGAAGCATGTCTATGGTGGATATTGTCAATGCGCAGAAATATATCTCTCCAGCTGAACTGAACACGTTTCTTGAAGTGGATTACGTTCGAACTCGAGCCTATGATTTCGACAGGGCCGATAATCTCGATTGGGCTGCTATGACCCATTTCCTGAATCGAACTGAAACAAATCCCGCAGATATCACTACCGCCGGAATCTGGACGGATTACAAAACAAGATTTCGAAGCGAATATATAACACTGCCTGCCCAGAAGAAAAAAGAGGTACATATAGCAGGGCAGGAATTACGTTTGAAATACGATGATAGAGAACGCACAAAAGGCTCACCGCGATTACCCTTTATTATCCCTCTGCTGTTAGGTTTTATCGTTTACTTCATCGCTGCTGTCGCTGAAACGAACCGCTCGCCATTCGACCTTCCGGAGGGCGAAAGCGAAATTGTCGCCGGATTCCACACTGAATACACCGGAATTAAATTCGGTTTGTTCTTCCTTGGCGAGTACGGCAACATGATTCTCGTCAGCGCGATTGCCGTAACCTGTTTCCTTGGCGGATGGATGGGGCCAGCAATTCCCGGAATGGATATCATCGCGCACAGTGTCGGTGAATATCTCTATTACTTCTGCTGGTTCTTCCTCAAGGTGGTTATCCTCGTTGTTGTGATGATATGGTTCAGAGCGACTTTCCCGCGATTGAGAATCGACCAGCTGACAGATTTCGCATGGAAAGTCCTTCTCCCAATCGCGGTAATCAACCTTCTTGCAACTGGTTATTTCCATTTCTGCGACTGGGATCTTCACAAAATGGGCGAAACGAATTGGATTCTCTGGTTCGGAAATCTTGCGAAACCGTTCAAATATCCAGCCGTGCGATTTTTAATGCTTTGCATATCACTACCGATCATTTCCGATGTGCTTTACCCATACAGAAAAGTCATCCAACCCAAACTACTTTATGCTCAAATTGCATTTATCCTTGGATTCATGGGGCATGACATCTACACTCTTTGGTTTGGCACAAAGACAATCGAACTGGCAATAATGTGGTTCTTCTATCTGGTAACAATCGCACTTGTTGCCTTAATGATAAGGGGCTATATTATCGCGAAAAGAAACGGCGTTAAATTCATCCCAGCAATGTTAGAGGATGAATCTGAAATAGAGGAATACAAAAGCACTATTGGCAGACAGGAAATACTGCGTTAGTAAGTTAGCAGGTTAGTAGGTTAGCAGGTTAGTAGGTTAGCAAGTTAGTAAGTTAGCAGGTTAGCAGGTTAGTAGGTTAGTAAGTTAGTAAGTTAGTAAGTTAGCAAGTTAGTAAGTTAGCAAGTTAGTAAGTTAATAAGTTAGCAAGTTAGTAAGTTAGCAAGTTAGTAAGTTAATAAGTTGGAATGTTGATATTCTTTGTCATTCCGGGCTTGACCCGGAATCCATAAACGAGGGAAATGGATTCTGAATCAAGTTGGTAAGTTGAGCAAATTAGTAGAGATTTATACCCTGGGAGCGCTGGAATTTTTCCGGCGCAACATGTAACCCGGTTTCCCTTAACCGGGGAACAATGTAAATTAAATGATTGAAAACGACAAAAATACCACAGCAGAAAGAATTGGCAACCAGCCAATTGGCGCTGATTACGCTCAGGATTTGCTCGCATTCCTCGATACCGAATTCGCAAAACCCGAACCGCTAATCAAAAGAATGCTTAGTCATGTGCTGCCGCTCTTCGGACTGCTCAAGGGCTTAAATGTCACAAAAGCCGCGATGCTTGCCCCGAAAGTTACTGTCAAATACCCGGAAGAAAAACTGCCGATCGCGGACGGTTTCAGAGGCAGGCATGAACTGCTGGAATCACCGGACGGCGAACAAATCTGTATATGCTGCAACGCCTGTGTGGCTATCTGTCCGATAGACTGCATCGAATTAAAATTTGAAAAAAGCGAAAGCGAAAAGAGAAAACGCGACCTGCTGGAATATAATGTAGATTTGGCTAAATGCCTATTCTGCGGACTTTGCCAGGAGGTATGCCCTGAATTCTGCCTTATACTCGGCAAAAATTATGAATACTCCGCTACCAGCAGGGGAACCGGCTTTTTGAAAGTCAGGATGGAAGACATACTACGGCGGGCATCCGATGATGAGTGGGCTAATTTGCAGGCAATCAAAGCCGCAAAAAAGAAATCGCCAGCGAAAAAGCCGGATGCGCAGCCGCCTGTTGATGAAGAGAAAACTGTAAACGAATCACCTGAACCGGAAAACAAGGAGAGGCCTGAAGAGAAGACCGATGGAAACGACAGTTAACCCAAACCATTTATTTTTCGTGAACCCATTATTTTATTTCTGGGTATTCTCGTTCGCGCTTTTAGGCGCGGCTATCGGCGTTGTCGTGATGCGCAATATCATTCACTGCACTCTCAGCCTTTGCCTGGCATTTATTTGCACTGCCGGGATTTATGTATTATTCGGCGCGGAATTTCTCGCGGCGGCTGAAATACTGATTTACGCTGGTGCTGTAACTATCCTAATCTTCTTTGCCATGATGCTCTCCAAGCGTATCATCGGGCGGGATATCATCTACAAAAACCGCCAGTCGATCTGGGCGTTGCTTCTTTCTTTGGTTATGGCGCTTGTTTTAATCGCCACTCTGGCGTACGGCAACTGGAATTACGAGGTTGACCCTTCTGTAACGCCGATGGACAACACAAAAATGATTGGCAGATCTTTAATGCTTAGTTACACGCTCGTTTTCTGGGTCGCTGGTTTTGTTCTTACTATTACAATGATTGGCGCTTTAATGCTGGCTAAAAAGGATTAAGCGCTAAATTAGGATTTAGTTATTCAACACACCTTTACGGTGATGAAAAAAAATGGCACAGGTAATACCCATATATCACGTTCTTGTTGTCGCCGCAGTCTTGTTTTCTATCGGGCTTTATGGCGCGATGAGCAGGCGAAACGCGATTGCTATCCTGCTCTCTCTTGAACTGATGCTGAACGCGGGATGCTTGAATCTCGTCGCGTTTAGCGCCAAATGGGGGCCTACGTTCACATATCAGACATTCAAGGCGCAGGAGGATGTTTCATCTCCCGTAGGCCAGATATTCGTGATATTTGTAATTACCATTGCGGCATGTGAAATCGCGCTCGCGCTCGCGCTCATTATCGCGATGTACAGGCATCATCGTTCAATTGATGTGGATAACCTGAATCTGCTCAAGTGGTAAGGGAAAAATGGGAATAAAAAAAGGGGATTGTCCCAAAAAGATTATAGACAGTTTCCAAATGCCGGGCTTGTCGAAGTATCCTTTTTTTGCAGAAAGGTAGGGAAGAAGAATCCTTCTCCCCTCTCCTGATGCAGGAGAGGGGCTGGGGGTGAGGTTCTTTATAAAAAACAAACATGAATGAAGCAGAGCAAATAACGGAAAGTCTCGGATTCCAACTTGCACAACTTGGGATGTGGATTCCTCTACTCCCGATAATCGCATGCTTTGTGATCTTCTTCTGCCAGGTTATCCTGCCAAAAAATATTCGCGACAACTTTGTTTACCAGACTTTGATGAAAACAATATCAATTCTGGGCATCGGTTTCAGCGGAGTAATCGCGACATGGATTTTCTATCACTTCTGGACTCATCAACTTCCAGTAGTCAACGGCAGCCAGGTAGCCAACTGCCTTCTGTTCTCAACAGAGAATATTTCCAAATCATGGTTTGATATCGGCGCGCATGAAATTCATGTCGGAATCCTTCTCGACAACATGTCCTCGGCTGTGGTTTTCATGGTGGCATGGGTCGCGTGCCTTATCCAGATTTTCAGCTGGGGATACATGAAGGCCGAGAAACACATTGTCCGCTATTACTGCTTCCATTCGCTGTTCGCAGCGTCAATGCTCGGAATGGTACTAAGCGACAATTTCCTTACTTTCCTTATTTCCTGGGAATTAATGGGACTCTGCTCATATCTCCTCATCGGTTTCTTCTGGCTGAAAAAAAGCGCGAACAACGCGCAGAAAAAAGCGTTTCTTGTAACTCGTATCGGTGACCTCGGATTTTTTCTCGGCGTTTTCATTCTAATGGGCATCTGGCTTCAAACCGGACAACCGATTACTTTCAGATTCGAGGACTTCGCCAAACTGATTCACGAGTACGGAATCAACACAGCTTCGTTCAGTGAAATAATTCAATATAGCCGGCAGTTTAGCAATGGCATTCCGATGTACCTTCTCACAGCAGCTGCATTGCTGTTGTTCATGGGAACAGTTGGAAAAAGTGCGCAATTCCCGCTGCACATCTGGCTTCCCGATGCAATGGAAGGCCCAACTCCGGTAAGCGCTCTTATTCACGCCGCTACGATGGTCGCTGCTGGTGTCTATCTAGTCGCGAGAACATATTTCGTTTTTGACCCGCTGGGAACAGGATTCTCGCCAGCCCTGCTTGTTGTCGCGCTCATAGGCGCGTTTACAGCATTCATGGCTGCGACAATCGCTGTAACACAATACGATATCAAACGCGTACTGGCATATTCGACAATTTCACAGCTCGGCTACATGGTAATGGCGCTCGGTGTCGGCGCAATGGGTGCCGCGGTTTTCCATATGACATCGCATGCATATTTCAAAGCGCTTCTCTTCCTTGGAAGCGGCGCTGTTATATACGGCTGCCATCATGTGCAGGATATGCGCTACATGGGTGGGCTTCGTAAATACATGCCGGTTACATTCGTCGTATTCTGCGCGGGAACATTAGCATTAATGGGATTCCCCGGTACAGCAGGATTTTTCTCAAAGGACATGATCCTCGAACACGCTTTCGGAGCGGCTTATGTGGATCATCCTGAATTGTGGATTGTTTTCATTCTTGGTATCGCAGGAGCGATTCTCACATGTTTCTACATGACACGACTGATTTTCATGACCTTCTTCGGTAAAAACAGGCGTGAACTAATTCCCGAATCGGAAAGGCACGGGCATACAATCGAGGAAATGACCCCGAAAGAATCACCCGCGGTCATGACTGTCCCACTGATTATTCTTGCAGTATTCGCGCTTTTCTTCGGTTGGCCTGTCAAATACGGCTATTCAGACATGTTCAATTCGTCACTGTACGTCGAGCATCATCTTGGCGGCGAACAAACTGCTGTTGTAATAAACGAAACCAAACCTGCATTAGCGCAGGGCGGACAGAGAGTAACAGGCACTACAATGGACAGGGGCGAATTAGCTCAAGACAATGCAACAGTTGATATTCATGGTTCCACAAATACTGACCAACTGCATAACACTGCTCAAGGCGACTCTCACAATGCGCATCCATCGTGGATTATAATCCCGCAGCTGCTCGCGCTATTGGCTGTTATCGCCGGAATAGCATCAGGATACTGGGTCTTCTTCCGCGAGGATGGCCGTAAAATGAAGGATTCCTGGAAACGGCAATATCCCAAACTTTACGACATCGTATATAACAAATACTACTGCGATGAATACATACAAAAATACATAGTTGAAAAACTCCTTGTCTTTAACATGTTCTTAAGAGCTGTTGATATGTATGTCATAGACGGCTTCGTAAACGCTATCGCCAGTGTTACAGTGTTTTTCACGAGAGTTACACGCTGGTTCGACCAGGGAATCATTGATGGAATGGTAAACGGCGTAGCAGCGGTAATTGACAGCATATCACGCGGACTTAAATATATGCAGAGCGGTTATGTCCAGAATTACTATCTCTTAATCGTCTTCTGTGTTCTCAGCTACATGATTATCCAGGGACACACGACCCTGTTTAATCTTAGAGCGGTAATTTTGTTAATTAAAGCGCAATTCGGGGCAATGTGATGCTTAATGTTTTTTCGATTCTAAGTTTCTGCTGGTGAATATCAGCAAAGCGTAATAATGAATCATTTGGTAAATTATCATCATATGCGGTTTTGTTCAGACGGTAAACTGATGAGACCTTATTCTGAAATAACACCATGCTTTATCGTGGTGCGACTGAAGAAATAAACAAAATAAAGAGGCTCCATTCGGTGGAGGTCACTATTTAAGATGGACAACATAAACATACAAAAACAAGATGAACTAAAAGACACGCAATTCAGTGAAGGCGCGGTGAAACTGATCTCGTATGTAATAAGCGCGATACTGTTTGGCATTGTTTATGTCCTCTGGCTTCATCCGATTGTCGCTAACTGGGGCACGAATGCCAGCATCACCAGCATTCTCTCGAAGATTGTGTTCATACCTCTGGTTGGCATTTTCAGTGTTGTCCTGCTTCATCGTAACGATGGAAGAGCGATAAAAATAGTCTCCGTGATATACTGCCTGATTCCGTTTTTACTTACGCTTTACCTCCTGCCTTTCTTCGATGGCGGATTGCAGGAAGGCATGCATTTCGATGAAAATATCAAGTGGATTAGAATCACCGACCCGCCGAATCCCTCTCCCGGAGAGGATTCCGTTCTCGTCATGAACATGAATTACCACATCGCTGTCGATGGTTTCTCATTTCCACTTCTCGTCCTGACAGGATTACTCGGACTCATCGCATGTATCGGCAGCTGGGGAATCAAAAAGCGTATGAAGGAGTATTTTGCATGGTATCTCCTTTTGTATGTAGCAATGATGGGCACGTTTGTGTCCCTTAACTATGTACTGTTCTATATATTCTGGGAATTGATGCTTGTTCCGATGTATTTCCTCATTGGCATATGGGGAGGGCCTCGCAAGGAATATGCCGCGATGAAATTCTTCCTATATACATTCTTCGGATCAATTTTCCTCCTTGTCGGTATTCTGTTTATGTATTTTGTCGCGGGCCAGAACGATTTCGACATGCTTTTAATTCAGAAATACCTCCAGGGCAATGTGCCTGTTGTTATCGGGCGATGGATATGGCTCGCTACTTTCCTTGGATTCGCAATCAAACTGCCGCTTTTCCCGTTCCACACGTGGCTTCCTGATGCCCATGTCGAGGCGCCTACCGCGGTGTCTGTTATCCTTGCCGGTGTCCTTCTGAAAATGGGCGCGTACGGCATGGTGCGAATCACATTCCCGAATTTCCCCGAAGCGACACAATATTTCATCCCCCTTATGGTTGTTCTGGCGGTGATTAACATCGTGTATGGCGCATGCGTCGCAATGGCGCAGGATGATCTCAAACGGCTTGTAGCTTATTCATCAATCGGCCACATGGGATTTGTCCTGCTTGGATTCGCCACAATGAACCAGATAGGATTCACCGGTGCATATATGCAGGTGTTAAATCACGGGTTTATATCAGGCGCTCTCTTCCTACTTGTAGGTGTCATTTATGACAGAGCACATACGAGGGATATAAACGGATTCGGCGGATTGATGAAATACATGCGTGTATATGCGATTATCATGTATATATGCTGCATGGCAAATCTCGGACTGCCGGGACTTTCCGGATTCTGGGGTGAGTTCATGTCACTCCTCGGCGCGTTTGGGTCAACCCTGATGTATAACGGTGTGAACATGATGAGAGTGGCGGTAGTGATTTCCGTTTTCGGAATTCTAATCACAGCCGCGTACATGCTCTGGATGATACAGCGAATGTTCCTCGGCGAACCGAACGAAAAATGGAAAAAACTGACCGACATCGACTGGCGCGAACAGCTAACGCTCTGGCCTCTCGTAGTGTTGATAGTCGTTTTCGGCATCAGGCCCGACCTTCTAATTAACCTGTTCAGCGGCACAGTCACCGGATTCCTCGATTTCATGACGACGGTTTCATCCGGTGGTTAAAGCGTGTAATAATCAGCAAAGACTATAATCTCAAGTAAAACTCAACGCCCCGGACTTCAAAGTCCGGGTCGTTTTTTTTTCACACACTCCAATCTATTTCCCCCGGGAGCGCGGGTTTCTAACCGGCGCATACGCGCTAAAGCGCCTAAAGAAAAGGCGTGAACGCCTTTTGCGCCGGATGGAATCCAGCGCTCCCAGGAAAAAATATTTCTCAAATGGAAATGATTAGGGATGTCTTTTCTTATTTATTTATCTCAGCGAATCGAAAAACTGAATAATCTGGCTGTTGAAAAGATCGGGTTCTTCGAGATGAGGAAAATGTCCGCAGCCTTTCATCGCGACAAGGCCTGCGCCGGGGATAGTCGCCGCGAGTATTTTCGCGTTTGACTTAAACGTTTCAATATCATCCTCGCCATATATAACCAGCGTGGGCGCTTTTATCTCAGGCAGTTCCAGCCTTGATATCGGTTTTGCAATACCACTCGGAGCGTTTTCCATGAACAGCTCCCACATATATCCATCAAGCATTGCCTTGATTTTAGCAGCTACAACCGGCTTCGACATCGGAACTTTCATCAGCGGGCTGGTGAGAAATCGATGAGCGACTTTTTCCGGTCCGCCTGTTCTCATTGCCAGTTTCAGTGATGCTAAAAATCGAACATAATCCGAGGACACAGGCGCTCCGGCAAGGTCTGAACTGACAAGCACCATTCCATCGACACGATGCGGATGGTGATGCGCGAAATTGGCTGCAATCAATCCACCCAGCGACAGTCCAATCAGGTAAGCGTTCATGATTCCCTTCGCGTTGAAAATACCCTCAAGGTCAGAAACATGATTAAACGGCATGTTGGGAAGGTTGGATGATTTGCCGGTTCCGCGAATATCATACACAAAACAGTGGTAACCAAGCCTTAGAACATCAATCTGATATGCCCAGGACGTTGTGTTGTGGCTGTTGCCGTGGATAAGAACAACTGTTTTGCCCTGTCCGGTTTCTTCGGCATATATATCAGTATCATTAACATTCAGAAACATCATGCACCTCGAGTATGGTTTACCAGTTGATATTTTATCATGAATCAGTGCAGATTTAACATTCATCTCTATCGGTTTTAATCTTTATAGATTAAACCATCCTTCATAACCCATGCGACATTTTTCAGCACGGATGGGTCTTTAATCGGATCGCCCTTCACAGCAATAAGATCAGCGCAGTATCCAGTCGCGATTCGCCCTATCTGATCTTCCATTCCAAGCAGTTCAGCGTTGATACTTGTCGCGCATTTCAACGCTTTCAAATTCCCAAGGCTTGTGTTCGACAGAAGAACAATCTCTTTATAGAATTCATCATGCATATTTAACGGAGTTCCTGAATCGGAACCGGCTGCGATTTTCACTCCCGCCTTGATAGCTTTTTCCAGGCGTTCATAAAAAGTATCAAGAACCGCCTGCGCTTTCTTCATGACATAATCCGGTACATCGCCCTGAACAGTCTGAGTCGGAGCGTTTAATGTTGGCACCAGCCATGCGTCGTTTTCCAAAAACAGTTCAATAGCTTCGTCATCGATATAAAACCCGTGTTCAACAGTATCAATTCCCGCGCGAAGAGCGTTTTTCACACCCGGCGCTCCCTGTGCGTGAGTGGATGCACGCTTTTCCGCTTTGTGTGCTTCCTCGCAGCAGGCTCGCATTTCATCCTCGTTAAGCTGGTAACATTCCGGTGAAACGCCGGGAGTCAGGATTCCGCCTGTCGCCATCACCTTTATCCATGCCGCGCCAAGTTTGAGCTGTTCGCGCGCGGCTTTTCGGCAATCATCCACACCATCCGCCTCTCGGCCGAAAAACCATCCATGACCGCCTGTCATGCAGATTGGAAATCCCGAATGAATTATCCTCGGCCCAGCGATAACTTTCGCATCCACCATCGCTTTAACATCCGCCGCGATTGTAAAATGGCTTCCCAGGTCGCGGACAGTTGTAATGCCGCTCATAATCGTCTTTCTGGCATTTTCAGCCGCTTTAATTACAGTTATCGCCTCAGAGTCGGCATATAAAACCGCGACAATATCAAGGTCACCATGAAGGCAAAGATGGATATGAGCGTTGATTAGTCCCGGCATGAGCGTCAAGCCGTCAAGTTCAATAACCTTATCGGGTTGAGTTTTTTCAACGAGTTTTGAATCCTCTACAAACACTTCCGGATTGGTTGAATACGTGTCTGAGATGCCATCCCAGAGCTTGTCAGCTTTGATGTGGTATTTCATGTTGTACCTCTGAATCACCACGCCAAAGCACGGTGTTATTTTTATTCAACTGAACTCCGGGTGCCGCCCACACATCACGTCTTTTTGTGATTTGGGGGTGAAAGTGCGAATTCGCAGCATCTCACCCATAAAGCCCGGAGGGCTGTATGGGCGGAACCCGGAGTTATGTATTACTAATTTGAATCGCAGCACAAAATTATCTCTACTGCGTTTCTTTCTTTATGTAAACACGCCATAGACGGTCTTCCAATTGGACGGTTTCGCATGTAACTCCGTTTTTTCTGCACCATTCGGGAATGGAAACCAACGCAGCGTGTTCATAATCGACCTCAATCTCAAGCACAACGCCCTCATCAGCTTTTTTCAATTCCCTTCTAGCGGTGATGAGAGGATAAGGGCAAACCTGCCCTTTGGCATCAACAAAAATTTTATTTTCTTCATCTCTTATACTCATTCAAACCTGTAGTTCCTGAAAAAACCGTTGCCCAGAGTCAGAAATTCATATTTCTTCAAATTGGAATCAAGAATCATGGTTGGCTTTTCGCTTTTACAAACAACAGTTCCAGCACACCACGGTTCATAGCCTGCATCATCAAGCCGAGCCATTATCTCTCTGTCAAGCCCTTCGGATGCGGCAATCAGAATCGCGCCGTTCGTTCCCGCTGTAACATTTGTTACTTCAATTGATGGAATCATCTCATCATGGAAATTGATTTCATCGATTCTGATATCACACATGCTGTCCTCAGCGAGTTCCTCCAGAGCGAGCAAACCGGGACCGCTCATATCGCGTGTCGAGGTGATATGTTTTTTCGGGTCAATTTCCTCCCCCTTGTCGGGAAGATAATCCCTGATAATCCGCGCGGCTTCGACATTCGGAATCAGCATGGTCGCTATCATCTTATGCCTTAAGTGCTCTATCTCCTCCACGTTTTCATCCAGAGCGTTTCTGATTAGATATTCATTCAACGGTGCAAGGTCGCCGATTGGCCTTGTGGCGATAATTTTCTGCCCCGGAATTAATCCTGCGTTTATGGGGATTTCATGATCAGTAAATCCGATAGCTGTCGCGCCGATGAGTTTGTTGTTCGTATTCAAAGGGCCTAAATCGCGAATTTCAAGCCCAATCCCGCTGAACGTTTCAGCATACCATTTCAACGATTCCCGGATAATTTCAATATCATCATCAGTGCGAGCGTCGTAACTTGGATATAAAATAAAATCTCTTGTGATTCCAAAAATGAAAAGGTCGTTCAGCGTGTTGTTCATCGCGATTGCCACCGCGAATTTGTGCGTGTGCGGAAGCATCGGGTCAATAGTTGAAATAGTATCGTTGTTTGCCAATCCCCAGAGATTCCCCGTGGAGTGTCCGATGAAATCACCCATCGCGAGCATTTCCTCCGGAATTCGAGCAAGTTGAATCGTGTGCCCTTTTCCAACTACAACATCCGTTTCAGCATCATCCATCGATTGGAGGAAATTAGTAAGGACATCCACAAAGAAATCGATTTTCGGCTGAAGCGTGAAATTAAAAAGCAGAATCGCTCCGCCAGGACCTGCTTTTTTCAAAGCGTTTGCAATCGGCATCGATTTCGACTCAGCGATTGTTTCAAGTGGAAGCACCACTCTCTCAAGATTGAATTCTCCGTTGCTTTGAAAAATGTAGGAATCATCGCGTTTCTGGAATCGCACATGCTCCAGGTGGCGCGTGTTTTCCCTGACCTTGTCGAGTGCCGGATAAACAGTGTCAACCAGACTAACCTTTGCGGCACATCCCAAACAGATAATTTCATTTGGGATTGTCCCGCTTGCCAGTTCTGATGCTATTAAAACATCATCCAGTTTCCATTTGTCCAGTGCATTTGCCATAAAGTTCAAAACCTAAATACTTGATAATAAGGATAAAGATTATACTCTCAATTTGAAATCATACAATAAAAAAAGCCCGGGACGAATCCCGGACTTGGTTATCATGTAAAGCCTTTTACTTCAGGCGATAACACAAATTTATAGAGTTTGAATCAGCAACCCTTCCTGATAGAAGAAAGTGTAGTTGTCACCGTCGGCAAATCCGCCGAATTCCGTTGGCATCGTGCCAACATCAGCAAGCACATAAATGTAAACATTGTATGTGCCGTCTGGCATCGGGTTGCCCGGATTCAGTGGGTCATCAAGATCAATCTCGAAGAGCCACGGTTCCACGTCAGTGCCGAGTCCAGCGCTTGCTGTTGGGAGAATTGCGAAATCATACTCAGTCAGAGTTGTTGCATCAACAAGCCTGCATGCGAATGTGAGATTGGCTTCGCCTGGACCTATGCAGCCTGGTGGAAGCAGATCGCCATTGTTCTCCTGAGCGTAATAAATAAGCATGTCGCCGGCAGCTGTAAGTCCCGCCCATGGGTGTGAGATCCAGAGATTGACAAATGGGTTGGATGTTGCAGCTACACCATCGGTGGTTGCAGGATCCTGTAGGCCGATGAAGGGGCGTGTCGCCCTGAATGATTTGAAATATTTGACCAGAGCAGGAGTTCGGTTAAACCTTCCCTGTGCAGCAGCGCCGAAACTTCCAGCGACCGCAAGATCAAAATCAATTGCGCCAGCGCCTGGCTCAAGGCTGATTATGAAGGTAACTTCATCAGTTTCGCCATGGCTGTAGCGGTTATCATCAGCAATAGGGTCATCCCCCGGCCTGAAGGCAAACGCGTCTTCAATACCCTCAAATGCTCTCATGTAGGGCTGGAAGGTTGTTGCTCCAGCATAATTATAGCTGGTTACTTCACCAAGCTCATCAAGGTCGAGACCATCTGTGGCATCGACTGAGACAGCGTCTCCACCGTCATCATAGCCATCTGCGGCAATAATGAATCCAGGTGTGAAAACGATGTCGCCTGCGGCCATTCCGGTAACTGTAGCTGTTTCCGGATTCGGGGTTATGCCACCATCGTTGACCAGGTAAACGCGCATATCGAAGAGGTCGAGATCCGCTCGATTGATACCTGTCGGTGGGTCACCGCCATATGTCGCAAAAGGATGCGCAACACCAATCGTGACTGATATGTCAGGTGGTGTTCCCGCAATGATCCCCAGTCCCTTGACATAAAGGCAAGTCGCATCGGGGCAGAAGGGATAGATAAGGAAAGAAGTAATCTCCAGGTCGGCAAAAAGGTCGCCAACCGCGGCGTTGTTGCGAGATGGGATAATATCAGCTGTCATGGTGTCGAGGTCGATATGAAGCTTCGCATGCATAAATACACCATCGCCGATTGTACCTTGTGAATTCGCAACCGTGCCATCAAAATCCGTGGCGACAGGATTGCCGCCGGAGCAGCCTGCAAGCAAAAATAGTAAGGCCAAGCTTGCAACTACTGCTAGGGCTCGGATTGACATAATGTGACCTCCCAATGTAATTGGTTATTGATGTGTTAATTTACAAAATATACTTAAGTTTTCATTCTTCTGTAAGTCAAAAAATCCGCAAGATATTACACTGCTAGTCCGACTCACATTTTTAGAATGGGATAATAATGCTGACAAAAGTTACATCGATACACTTTAATAGTACACCCCTTTTGAAATTAAACTTTAACACAGGTTTACAGTGATTTCAATATTTTTTTTCATTCATGTAATATAGTGTTTACCGAATGGCACTCCACTTGCCATTTGTATAAAACAACACAACTTACCACACATGTTAATCTCTAATGAACCTCAAATTCAAAAAAATATAATTGACAAGAGTATTATTACATCGACATTCCATATACCGTTTCAAGAAGAAATAAAATAGCAGAGGGTTAAAGCAGAAAATAGCAGAGGGTTAAAACCCTCTGCTATTTATTATGCTCTAAATATTTTCCTCGTCATCAATTCTGATTGCGCTACACCACGGCATGCTCTTGTGACGTTGAAGTCGCATAAGGAGAATTCTGCGCTGATTCCGCTACCATATCCTCATAGTCAGCTTCAATGTCCTCAATCATAAGCTTGATTCGTCGCCATGATTTTTTCAACAGCCTCGACAAATAGGAGCGCGAGATGCCAAGTTCCTGAGAGACATCCTTCGGCGCGCGTTCCTTAAGAATGACTGCCTCAAACGCGCTTCGCTCTTTTGGGGGAAGTTCCTGGATGCAGTAATGGATTCGCTCAAGAAGGAAAGCGTCCTGCGCGATGTCATCCGGGTCTTTGAGCATTTTTTCCTTGCCAGCTGTCAGCAATGCAAGTTTGTCCATTTCAGGCATTTGCTGGTTGTGGCGTGATGCTTTCTGTAAATATGTGAGCGCCCGTCCTCGTATGCGGAATGTCGCGTACGTTGAAAACTTAAATCCGCGCTCCGGTTCGAACCTTTCTACTGCTTCAACTAAACCTACGATTCCCTCCTGGAATAAATCAAGATACACCTGCTCATGTGGTCGGAGCTTTCCTATGATTCTGCAAACCAGAGGTTGATAACGTTCGATTAGTTCCTGGCGCGCGTCGAATGAATCATCATTCTTCATCTCCGCCCATAATCGTTTTTCTTCATCCGGTTTTAATAATGGTATTTTGGAAAGCTGGCGAAAAAGTTGATCGGTTGATTCGTTGGTCATTTTGCATCCCTTCAGCCTTTTTGAATTAAAAGCAAGGGACAATTCACCAAATAATGTGCCAAAATCAAATGTCGTGCAAAATGCCAATCTTAGTATTTCTCCCGATTCCTTTCTGTCCGCTTTCCATGCCTGATGGGAAGCAGTCGTATTGAGGTAATATTTACAGATTTCTTTTTGCGGTGGCAATCCCGGATTGATTCATCTTTCGTTCTACGGGACATTATTTCCACCTTCGCCAATTTGTCACATCGATTAATTTTCATTAAGATATGATTCAATTAACGATATAAAAATCCCGGCTATGATAGTATATTATTAGTGTGCAGTAAAGAGATTGATGATACGTTTAGCCGGTTTATTTATTTCAATCTCATGATTCAATCCTATTGGACTTGATTTGCCGCATTACGGTTGACATTATTTACGAGGAAATAATTTTCAATGGAGAGTGAATATGACTGACACCAAACTTACCGGAGCGATTCTTGCCGCTGGACGTGGTTCGCGCCTTATGCCGATCAGCGAGAATTATCCCAAACCGCTTCTGCCGATATGCAATAAACCGATTGTGCAGTACCAGCTGGAATACATGCGCGAAGTTGGCATCGAAGAGGTTTTTCTTGTGGTTGGCCATCTGAAAAGCGCTTTTGAGGAGCAGTTCGGAACAGGCGACTGGCTTGGATTGAAACTCACCTTTCTCGAACAGGAATCGCAGCTGGGAATCGCGCACGCTGTCTATATGCTTGAAAGGCATCTAAAAAGCCCGTTTTTACTCTTCCTTGGCGATATATTCATCCTGCCCCATAAACTGGATGACATGGTTAATATGTTTTTTGAAAAAGAAGCCGGCGCGGTGCTTGCCGTAAAACATGAAAAAGATCCCGATGCGATTAAACGAAATTTCTCAGTTGCTCTGGATGACAACGGGCAGGTTAAACGTGTAATTGAAAAGCCGAGGTATGTTAAAAACGACATGAAAGGATGCGGAATATATCTTTTTGATCTCCCGTTTTTTGATGCTCTCCGTCGAACGCCTCGAACCGCGATGCGGGATGAATATGAAATCACTGACTCGATTCAGATTTTCATCGATGATGGCTACCCCGTGTTTGTCGCGGAATCGGTCAAAGATGATATCAACATTACCTTTCCCGAGGACCTTCTCATATGCAATTACCTTGAATTGAAAAAACGCGGCGAGAAAAATTTGATTGGTCCAAACACATCTGTTCCTGATGGATGCGAGGTCATTGATTCTGTCATCGGTGCAAATATCCAGATTAGCGACATAACAACTAAAATCGAAAGATGTGTTATTTTCGATGATGCGAAACCGGGTAATCTCGTTGAAATAGAGAATTCACTTATCACTCCTCAATATCACCTGCATTTCGACGAGCTGAATTTTGAGGGTAATAAATAATAAAAGATAGTAAAACGCCAGTCCGGGGAAATACGGTAGCTGCCGGGAGTTTCGGCACCCTTGCCGGAAAGTTGGGGGCATCAGCCCCCCTACCGCAAACTGCCAGTATGGAATAACCATGACAAAAACCCTCAAAACAGCGATAATAACCGGCGGAGCCACCGGAATCGGCGCCGCGATATCTGCGAAACTCGCGGATGATGGCTTCTCCATGCACATCGCATATCACAATAGCGTGGATGAATTCACCAAACTAAACGTTGAACTCACCGAAAAGAACATCGCGCCAAGTTCAACCCGCGGAGACATCACCGATTCCAAAACATGCGGAAAAATCGTTTCAGACTGTCTCGACAATCACGGACGAATCGATGCTGTCATCCTAAACGCAGGATATTTCACGATGAGTAACATCGACAATATCTCACCGGATGAATGGCGACGGCTAATTGATGTCAATCTATCGAGCGCGATTTTCATTCTCAATCACGCCATGCAGCACTTACGAAAAACAGGTGGAAATGTAATCTTCATCGGAACAGGCTCAATCGCAACTCCGATTCCCGCCCCCGATTATCCACTTTACGATGCATCCAAAGCGGGGCTTCACGCCCTGATGAAATCCCTCAGCGCATCAGAAGCCGAACACGGCGTCCGTGTAAACATGGTCTCACCCGGAATGATAGACACTGGCGGATTCAGCGACGGCACAATCGAGAAATTCACGAATCAGGTGCCCCTAAAACGACTTGGCAAACCGGACGAGGTCGCCGACGCTGTCTGTTTCCTCCTGAGTGACAAAGCATCATACATCAACGGCGCAAATCTTGATGTTACGGGTGGGTGGGTAAGGAAGTTTTGAAACCGTAACCCTGCGTCCCCTCGCCGGGGTTTTTCGCGGGATAGGGTTTCCGAGTTCCAAATTTTTTCCAAAAATATGGAAAGCTCTTTTTTATAGTCGGATAGTTGGTGTATTATAGAAGATGAGGAATAAATCTATGCATGTCATGATCAAGGATAAGATTTCAGAATTGACGAAAATTTGCACCAGACGCAATGTTCGCGCGCTTGCATTGTTTGGTTCAGCTGCAAAAGACAGTTTTGACACCAAATCCAGCGATCTGGATTTCCTTGTGACATTCAATTCATCGCAGCCATCCGAGCATGCGGACAACTTCTTTGGATTGCTGGAGGACCTTGAAGAGCTTTTTGGAGTTCCGATTGACCTTGTCGAAGCATCCACCATTAAAAATCCATATTTTCGCGATGCTGTCGAGGAGTCCATGGTACAGATTTATGACGCAGCGTGAAGTTCGGAAATACCTTTATGATATCAATCAGGCATGCGAGCTGTTAGTGCAATTTGTCAGTAACAGATCATTGGCAGATTATAAATCCGACCCGCTGCTCAGATCAGCTGTTGAGCGGCAATTTGAAATCATAGGAGAGGCACTTAACAAAGCCTTGAAATATGATCATTCACTTGTCAACTCGATAAGTGATACAAGGCGAATAATTGCATTCCGAAATCATCTAATCCATGGTTATGAATCAATTGCCAATGATACTGTCTGGGGAATAATTGAAACAAACCTGCCTGTTCTTCATAAGGAAGTAAAAGCAATATTAAATGAGCCTGACCGTCTTCCAGAAGCGCCTGGTTTGTAACCCGGCGTCCCCTCGCCGGGATTTTTGCTGAAAGAGCCTATCTTGAATAAAACCGAATGGGGTTCACAGATTACGAAAATTGAATTTTAGTAATTCATTTTACTAAGGAATACATCCCAATCCCCATTATTTGTATGCAGATCACCGCCATCAGGATTGAAATCAACCGTATCTTCAAAGTAACCGGTAATATGCATATCACCTGTTTGATTCAACGCAATCGAGAAAGGTTGCTCCCGTTGTAACCCGCCCCATGTTTTTGACAACTGCCAGATACCGGAAGAATCGAATTTACTAAAATATGCATCATAATTGCCATTGCTGGTTTCAAAGCCTCCGCCATCAGGATTGAATTCAACTGTATTCGAAAAAAATCCGGTAACATATACATTGTCCAATTGATTACATACAACTGAACATCCCCAATCCCAACCTGTATCACCCCAGGTTTTGGTCCATTGCCAGTTGCCGGATGAGCCGAATTTACTCAAATATGCATCATAACCGCCATTGCTGCTATGAGAGCCACCGCCATCAGGATTGAATTCAACTGTATTACTAAACTTGCCGGTAACATATATATTGTCTGATTGGTCACATGCAACTGAAAATCCCTCATCCCAGGATGAACTACCCCAGGTTTTAGCCCACTGCCATAAGCCTGCTGAATCGAATTTACTCAAAAATACTTCTGTCGCCCCCAGGCTGGTATGCGGATCTCCGCCATCAGGATTGAAGTCAGCTTCTTCATGGAAAAAACCAGTAACATATAAATTGCCTGACTGGTCGCATGTAACCGAATTTCCATTATCCTGATTTGGTCCGCCCCAGGTTTTAACCCACTGCCAGGTGCCGGAAGAATCGAATTTACTCATAAATACATCATTACTATAAAGGGCATAGGTGGTTTCAGAGCCACCGCCATCAGGATTGAATTCAACCGTTTTGGAAAACTGGCCGGTAATATATATATTGTCTGATTGGTCACATACAGCGGCTAGTCCCATATCATCATCCTCACCGCCCCAGATTTTTGTCCATTGCCAGTTACCGGCTGAATCGAATTTACTCACAAATGCATCATAAAGGCCATGGCTTGTTTGTATTCCGCCACCATCGGGGTTAAATTCACCTGTTCCCCTGAAACGGCCGGTAACATAAGCATTTTCTGATTGGTCCAATACAACTGAATATACTAATTCGTAATCCGTACCGCCCCAGGTTTGTGTCCATTGCCAAGTGCCGGAAGAATCGAATTTACTCAAAAATATATCCGTATTTTCTCCATTGCTTGTATGAGAGCCACCGCCATCAGGATTGAATTCAACTGTACCTCTAAACATGCCGGTAACATATATATAACCTGATTGATCGCATGCAACTGAATGTGCATAATCTATAGATGAACCACCCCAGGTTTTTGCCCAGTAATAGCCCGTGGGACCCGGAGTAACTGATGCAATAAAAGTTTGATATGTGGCATATTCAGGAATCACGTAGTGTTGGAGCAGAATACCGTCAGGGCTGTCGATAAGAAAATCTCGATCACCTGATGGTGGAATCGTACCAACAGGCCTGTTATCAGTAACTTTCACCAACCCGATATATTCGCCCTCGGAAAGTAAATTCTCATTTACAATCGGAACATTGAAGATGAGAGGATCTGCCGGCATGCCAGTTCCGCTGGTGGCGGATGTTACCGACTGCAAAGTGGAATTCATGCCTGGAATCTCGACTGAAACACTACCGACTTCACTTGCAGCATAAACATTGTCTGATGGCGCGTTATCGAAATCGTCTGGCGAATCATAGACCGTAGCGCCAATCTGCCAGTCGTAAACCAATATTTCAACATTAATAGGAGTTGTGTTGTCATCGTCAATCCACACTTCCTGAGTGGAAACTTCAACTTTCCATGCGGCTTTACGGTTGAATTCGGGGTTATAGTATTTGGGAATAAGGCGATCAGATTTTTCCGCGCTCCAGCCGTATCCCATTGTCAGATAAAGGTTGAAACCAAGATCGCCGTCGATTGTAAAGACCGCATCAAATTCGACCTCAGCCCCCATCCAAAATTTGTTGTATGTATCAGTTGCCGCCGCGTTATCATCGATAACGAGTACAAAAGGCAACGCTGCCTCATCATCAATTATACCCGCGATCTCGGTTGTGTATCCCGCATTGTTTTCTATAATGCCTGTGTAAACAGATGTGTTATTAAGGCTATATGACCGGGGTGTTGAATCCACAGGATGAACCAACAGTGCCAGGTCGAAGATATCAAGGTCGAGACGATTTATGCAGGTTGGCGGCATGAGTGGATCACCCGCCTTGAACGGGTGATTGATCGCGAATGTCAGCTGGATAAAACCGTCATTGGTCAAAGAAATTGACTTGATTTTAAAACAATCCGAACAGGGTGACATCGTGAAAAATCCAATGCCGCTGACTATGTAATCCTCACCTATCGCACTATATCGTTTGCTGATTAAATCAGCTGACATTTCATCAGGATTAATCGTGAGTTCATAGGCTCCCATCAATCCGATGGCATTATTATTATTCCCAGCTCCAGCTTTGCTTAAACTGATAATTGGGGCACTATCCAGTGAATTTCCGCTATTTATTAGTGTAACTGGTGATTTACTTTCTGAGCAGCCTGTTAAAATAAAAACAAGAATGAATACAAATATTAACAAATAACGTGAAACGTACATGTTCTGTACCAACCTGCAGACTTTATTAAAATTCGAGTATATCTTGTAAACAGTACTATTTTATTGTTGGGAATCATAGCATATTGGTGATATACGAACAAATTCAAATTGAATATCTCATTGGTTGAATTACTTCCGATGGCAAATCACCCGTTAGATCGAATTACCCGTTTTCGGAGCTGTTGATAAAAGCATGATATGTAGGGGCGCTGCTTGCTGCGCCCCGGAGTGCCCTATTAAACACGGTTAATTCAGGGCGCAGCTCTCCGGCAAACCGGAATTCAATTTTTTCCTCTGGTATGGTGTGAGCCATAGAGTCAAACTTGTTATGAAGTTTATTAATCAATTCTCTGTTCATAAGATTTTGGCCATTGAATCAACAGTTTTGCTGATAATCTAAACCTGAATTGCAATGAGTGATCAATATTATTAAGTCAACATGTAACTAAACAGAGGGATAGCGTTGTTGGAGCGTTTGTAAGTGTAAAGAGATTAAATTTGATATTATGTAGCCGGTACGAAGTTCTTTTGCAGGTAACGGATGACATAATTGAGAGACTAAAGCCATGATATTGTGGACGAGTTTACTAAATGTTTTGATTTTACTGGTGGCGGCGATGTTGCTGGGTGGTATTTTCGAACGCTTAAAGCAACATGCCGTTTTAGGTTACCTGTTTGCCGGAGCGTTAATAGGTCCCCACGTGTTGGATTTGATGCCCAACCATGAGGCAATTGCGTCAATCGCGGAACTGGGGGTAGCCCTTCTGCTGTTCATGATAGGCCTCGAATTTTCCTGGAGAAGGCTCAGGAGTTTGGGTGGGATCGCCTTGGGCGGTGGCACATTACAGGTAATGGCGACTATCGTGGTGAGCATGTTGGTAGCTGTAACTTTGGGATTGGAGGTGCGGGAGGCTCTTGTTGTCAGCGCGATGGTGGCATTGAGCAGCACTGCCATTGTTATGCGGTTGCTGGCGGACCGTGCCGCGGTTGACAGTGTATATGGCCGCAACGTATTGGGCATATTGCTGTTGCAGGACATCGCGGTGGTTCCCCTCGTTCTCCTCGTAACACTTCTAGGCAGCCAGGGAACAGCTCTCCAATTCGGTTGGGCTGCGGTACATGCGTTGGGTGCAGCCATTTTGCTGGTGGGCGCTTTATTTCTTGTTCTAAAGTATATTCTCCCGCTGATGTTTCGCACCAGAGAACCCGGTGGAAATCAGGATTTGCCAGTTCTGTTGTCCACAGTAACCGCTCTCGGATGTGCATGGGGATCACACTGGCTTGGCCTTTCACCTATACTGGGGGCTTTTGTCGGAGGCGTGATTCTGGCGGAAAGCCCTTTTGCGAACCGAATCCGAGCCGATATCGCTCCACTAAAAACATTATTTATTACATTATTTTTTACATCCATCGGCATGTTGGCAAATCCTTTATTTGTGTTATCTAATTGGCAGGCAGTGCTGGCAATAACAGTCGCAATCTTGTTGGGAAAAACATTTGTAATTACATTTGTGACTCGCTTATTCCGCACCCCAATGGAGCATGCACTCGCTACGGGCATTTGCCTTGCGCAGATCGGCGAATTTTCCTTTGTGCTTGCGGAAGTATCGCGAAGCACACAGCTCATCAGCGCCCACCTGTTTGACCTGATGATTTCCGTAACGGTAGTAACTCTTTTTATTACGCCCTTTCTTGTGTCCTTCGCTTCCAAGGTTCCAGGTTATCTCGGACGGATATTCCCATCTCGCCGTGAAGAAGGCATTGACACCATCCACAAACTTTCTGATTGTATTGTGATAATAGGATTTGGTCCGGCAGGCAAGACAGTTACTCAGGAACTATTGAAAGAGAAGCATTCCATAGTGGTCATCGAAATGAATACTGCAACAGCCGATGAGGCTGTATCCATGGGTGTTCGAGCTGTTATCGGTGACGCAACACAGTTGTCGATCTTAAGGGACATCGGGGTTGAATCGGCAAAAGCGGTCGTAATAACCGTACCCGATCCAGTCACCGCCCAGCACATAATTGCACAGATTCGCCTTATTGCGTCAAACATGCCTATTCTGGTTCGCGCACGTTACAACAGGCATCTTTCTGCGTTAATCAAGGAGGGCGCGACTGTCGCTATTGATGAAGAAACAGAAGTCGGCATTCAACTCGCCGCACAGTTGCGGAAGAGGCTTCATATCGAGTAAACAGGGGACTGAACTGGCGGTAATAAGCATCTGTGTCGCACTATTAATGACCATTTCCAGAGGGGACTGTCCCTGTTTATTCTTTTATACGTAAAGCAACTAATTGTGAAGGAACAAGTCGTATGTTAGGATAGAAATTACTTTAAGGAATTAACAATGAATTTAACTAAAACAATTTTCCCGAAAATAGTATTCCTTTGCCTTCTTATTTTCCTTATTTCAGCAACCGACTCCATTTCAGAACCTGTTAACGAACAGGTATTAATGCGAGAAAAGAACGTAGAATGGGCAGTGCGAGTTAATCTTGAATTCGATGATATGTTTGTCGCAAGCGATGATTCAGTGGTTCTCATTGGATTTTATCCTGTTGAAAAGCAAGACAATCCGGAACAAAAACAATCTGACGAAGAAGTGGCGCCCGAAAAGGACATCACATCTATAACTAAATACGATAAAGATGGCAAAATGTTATGGGGTTGTACTGTTTACTCAGATGCGGAATACACCGAATCTGAGTCTACAATGGATGATCAGGATAATTTGTATGTATTCGGAACTTTCGAAGGTGAACTCCACATCGCAACTGATGACTCGATTTGTGAATTAAAGACGGAATTGAAAGACGATGTTTATGTTCTTAAACTAGATTCGAATGGTATCCTTCTTTGGTGCAAAACATGGTTTTTTGGTCATGTAAGCTACTGGTTTAATATTGCAGTCGATGAAAATCAGAATGTATTTTTAGCCGCGGGTGCTTCAAATGGTGCTGATCTTGATCCTGGACCATTAGAAGTTGTCGTTGACATTCCTGAAAACAGTGCTGTTGACGTTGTGTTAAAACTTGATGCAGGCGGGAATTATCTCTGGCATAAGTGGTGGTATACGTCCGCACCGTACATCTTTGATATTGACGTTTCCGGTTCGAGTTTAATTATCCTTGGTGACTATTACTACGAAAGGGATTTCGATCCTGGCGATGGAGTACAATTAAAACAATCCCGCGCATCAAGCGATGGCTACCTTCTAACTCTGGATCTTGATGGAAACTTCAAATCAGTTATCACACTTAATTCACCAGTAAGTTTACGCCTTTGGTGGTGTTATTTTGATAATGATGAAAATATATATATAGGTGGTTCATTCAAAGATAAAGTAGATTTTGATCCCGGTGAAGGCACATATTATCTTTATGCGGAAGGATATGGGAGTAATTTCATCCTTAAACTAAATAAAACGAGTCAGTTCAAGTCGGTCGAGAAATTTAACTTTGATGGGTATATGCGCGTTACAAGCATTTTCACAGATAAAAATAATTTCAGATATGACGCAATCAAACTTCCGTATGGAATTGGCTCAGAAGACCCTGGTTCAAAAATAATCCGTCGGGATTATATTCGAAGATTTGATGGGGAAGATAATCTGATTGGCGTATGCAACTGGTTTGATGAAAAGAATCTTAATCTTTATAAGGTCCAAGCAGCAAGCCAGGATAAATATTGTTGTTATGTCACAGAACGATTTCAATATTCAGAAGACGAGACTTATGAAGGATTTTTGGTACTGATGCCTGATTTGGATTTTAAATCGCCAGATATTATTACAAAAAGACATCCAAAGGAGAAGGAGGATAACCTGCCAGGTTTAATAGCTGAGTTCGAAAACAAAACTGAAAAGGTAATGATTGAAAATGGTACAGGTTGGATGCTGAAACAAACTGGTGGTGCTACATTTTTTCAAGATGATGTCGTTGCGGATAGAGATGGAAATGTGATTCTTGCAGGCAAATTAGACCAGTTAAATCCGAATTGGCAAAATTCAGGTAGTTCAGTTTTAGTAAAATACAGTACTGATGGGATTCAGCAGTGGATTAAAACATTTAGTGAAGATACTCTTAATTTTTATCGGCTGGCAATTGATTGGGATGGGAATATATATGTGACGGGAGAAATCAAAAAGACAACTAAATTTGAGACATGTAACTCGATAGTGGAAATAACGCTATATAATAGACCTGATTATGTAGTTTTCAAATTTGATTCTCAGGGTGACCTGATCTGGGTGCGTTTACTAGCTTCACGTCACCTGGGTCGTCTTCCATTGGAAATTGATGTCGATAAGGAATCGAGTGTTTATCTTTATTTTAAAGGGTCGAGGGAAATATATTTGAATTTAGAAGAAGGTGTACCATACGACGCAGCTGGTGATCCGGTTAAGGGAAACCTTGTTAAATTCAATAAGGATGGCGATTTTGAATGGATAAGGCATGTCGGATCGGATTCAAACTTCCAAAGTTCAAATTTAGCAATTGGACCTGATTCTGATATATATTTGACAGGCAGTTTCACTAAAGAGCAGGATTTCGATCCGGGTCCATCCACTCACATTGTTTCAACCGTCGACAACAATAACGATGCATATTTGCTGAGATTAAACAGTGAGGGTGCATTTGAATCAGTGGTGACATGGGGCGGAGATGGCTATGTCCTGCCGTGGGATATTTCAGTTGATCCTAACGAGAATTTATATGTAACAGGATCATTTATTGGACAAGTTGATTTTGATTCGGGGTCGGGAAAGAAAGAAATATCCTCAAAAGCCCCGCCGGATAAGTGGATGCATAATAATGACTCTTTCCTTTGCAA
>CBDURE010000009.1:0-48255 GCA_965369605.1 uncultured bacterium | reverse complement strand
TGTAACCGCATGGTTGATATCCATTATTTCAAGCGTTATCTTGCAGCTTGATCCAGTATCGCCTGAGAACAATTCAGAATCGTCAACACCGGTAACACGAACTTCGCTTGCGGCTTTTGAATTGTACTGTGGAATTCGATACGTCGGAGCCAGCCTGTCTTTCTTTTTGTTGGCACTGATTCCATAACTGGCTGTAAGGGCATAGAGAAAATCAAACGAGCCTGTGCCGTTAAGGTCAAATACATAATCCTGAACATCCATGTCACAACCCATTTTCATGACAAGGTTTCCCTCAGGATTTTTTATATCCTCAAAACCGTTTTCGTTTGCGACATCAAAATTGCCAATGCCGTAATTGTCAAAGTGCATTACATATGGATGAAGATTCGCCTGTGTCATAAGGTAATCATCCCAATATTCATCGAACTCACCGGACAAGCCATCTCGATTGAATAAATCAAAACCGGGGATTGTCTTGCCGCTCGCGCTGAAAGTTTCAACTCCCTCGAATCCATCCGAGATTACAAATCCACGCACATTGAAAACATGTAAATCAAGGCGGTTCGCCGCGGATGGCGGTCCCGATAAATCTCCGGGGGGGAATGGATGTCTGATTCCTATTTTGACTACCGGACGATTTTCAGTATCAAGCGACATTCCGATAATCTTCACGCAATCGGCGCACGGCGTTCCAAGCAGGAATGATGTGCAGTCGGTTTCAGCTGAATCAGTCGTACCCGCGCTGCTGGTTCTAAACGGAACAAGGCTGGCATCGAGATTATCCAAATCGATATGAAAATCGTACAACCCAAGAATCCCCTCACCTGAGAGCAAATCACCCGACCCGGCTACAATGATTCCATTATCCAATTCACCCGAGCCAATCGGCGTTTGGGACGGATTCACGGGATTCACGCCGGATGAGGAACATCCCGCAATGATTACCAATATAAATAAGAGGGTAAGGTTTTTACAAATATCGCAGGTTTTCATGGTTTCCGCCGACCGTAAACAATTTAAACAAAATGAATGATAAAACCTCCTCACGATTTCAACCATGGAAAATGCAAATTACGTTCCATGAATTACGCGAGAATCCATCGAAAGCTCTAACATTATAATAATACCGCAAACAGTGGGGAGTTATCAAGCGTAATGGCTAATAACGAATATTAAGATTCTTTCCAGGGAGTACTTATTTAACAACCAGCACGACCAAGTCCTCATCGCCTGGATTCTCTATCACAACTCGCTCATCCGGCGGCATGGTTATGATGTCATTCGCTTCAATCGCAACCTGATTCGCAATCTCCTCATCCGCGTTTTCCTTCTCATCCGACTCCTCAGTGCGGTGGATTTCATAATCGCCGACCATCTCGCCTTTGCCGGACAAAACGACAATCATCGCGGTTTTGTCAGGTGAATATTCCTCCGCCTTTTCACCCGGTTCAATTCTGATCGCGCTGACAGAGAAGCCGTCAAGGTCAAACGACTCACCCAGTTTTTCAAGATCCTGCAGGTTAATAAGGTTGATTCCCAAGGTGTCATTTTCTGTTTCCTCAAGTGGCTCGACCTCGTATGCCACCTCCACAAACTTTCCTGATTCAGCCCTGCATACCGGGCAGCGGTATGGCGCTTCCTCATCGATAGAGATATATCCACAAACCGCGCATTTGAATTTCAATGTCATGTTTTTTGTAACCTCGCATATTTTCCCCGGCGAAGGGACGCCGGGTTACATCTATTTTATGAAGCACCACGCTAAAGCATGGTGTTATTTCATTCGGTTAAAACCAATCAACCTGCTAACTTGTTAACCTGCTAACTTACTAACCAATCTTAGGCTATAATAATGCAAATTAAAAGAATTGAAAATGATTAACTTTGCACGAAAGGTGAAACTATGAAACCGGAAGATTACAATCTCGAAATTACGCAAAAGTACATGGACTATATAAATCCCGGACTGACTCGATTAGTCGCGTTCATGGGATTCGACAAGGTGGAGGTATCCGCGGATGGCGCAATCATACGCGATAACCTCGGCAATGAATACATCGACTGCCTTGGTGGATTCGGAGTTTATTCGATTGGGCATCGTCATCCGCGTGTGATAAACGCCTTAAAAGACCAGCTCGATAAAATGCCGTTTCCATCAAAAGTGCTTTTTAATGAACCATTGGCGCTCCTTGCTGAAAAACTAGCTGACATAGCTCCCGGTGATTTGCAGTATTCTTTTTTATGCAATTCAGGCACTGAGGCGACAGAGGGAGCTCTGAAACTGGCGCGAATCAAAACAGGCAAGCCTGGTGTAATATATGCAAAGAATTCATTCCACGGAAAAACGCTTGGTTCGCTTTCAGTAACGGACAGGGAGAAATACCAAAAATCATCACGACCGCTTTTACCGCACATGAAAGCAGTTGAATTCGATAATGCCGATTCACTTGCCCGTGCAATCGATGATGATACATCCTGTTTCATAGTTGAGCCAATCCAGGGCGAGGGTGGAATATTCATCCCATCTGATAATTACCTGCCCAAGGTTCGACAAATCTGCGACGATAAAAACATCCTTCTTATTTTCGACGAGGTTCAGTCAGGGCTCGGCAGGGCAGGGGAGTTGTTCGCATCCAATCTGTGGAATGTCGCGCCTGATATCATGACATTAGCCAAAGCGCTCGGAGGCGGAATCATGCCCGTCGGCGCGATTATGGGCACCCGGGATGTCTGGTCGGCTTTCGAGGAAAATCCGCTCATTCACTCATCCACTTTCGGCGGAAATGAACTCGCTGCACGAGTCGCGCTGGAAACAATAAATGTAATTATCGATGAGGACCTGCCACGCCAATCGCGCGAAAAAGGCGAATGGCTTATTCCCAAACTCAGGGAGATTGCATCTCGTTATGATGATTTAATAAATGAGGTTCGCGGAATAGGTTTGTTTATCGGTATCGACTTTAAAGACGATGACATCGGAAACCTCTTCCTCAGCACACTGGCAGCCCGGAATGTTATCGTTGCATTCACTCTCAATTCCCCAAAAGTAATACGAATCGAGCCACCCCTAATGATCCCAATGGAATATCTGGAAACCGTTCTGGAGCGCATAGAGGAATCCCTTAAAGAGGTTCGCACTATCATGGATAGTCTATAAAGAGTTAGCAGGTTAGTAGGTTAGCAAGTTAGTAGGTTAGGAGGTTGAAAAGCCGAATTGTCTAATAACACCATGCTTTAGTGTGGTGCTGCATAAAACCAATTTTAGTCCCTTTTTAAATAATCAACATTCCAATTGAATAATTTAAGGCGCACAGGCTGAATAATTGACATAATCAAGCCGAATAAAGAAATATTCAAATATTTTCAAGAATAAGCTTGACATTCTTGATTTAGATGTTAAAATTATTAATCGTAAGGTTGAATTTATTAATGCCGAGGTAAACAAAATGAAAGAACTAATCAAAAAATGTCCCAAATGCGGTGAGAATCTTATAATCACCGAATATTCATGCCCGTCATGCGATACTAAAATCCAGGGTGAATTCAATATCGCTGAATCCACCGATGAAATCCAAACTGTATTCAACCGCCTGACCGAGGAGGAACGATATTTCATCCTCGTATTCCTTCAGGCTGGCGGAGTAATCCAGAATGTAGAGCGAGTCATGGGCATCAGCTACCCGACAGTCAAGTCAAAACTAACCGAAATTCAGGGCAAACTAAGCGGTGAAATTAATGACTGGCATGAGTCATCTGCGTTCGACAAGAAAGCTTTCAAACACGAGATGAAAAATCTCAAACGTCGAATAAAGCACCATGTGAGGAAACAGGTACATGATAATCTCCATCGCGGGATTGGAATCACCATTCAGCGCACAATGGGTGAATCAGATGATTTGGAGTTTGAAACCGACAATGATGAAAAACGTGAATCGATAAAGGAGGAAATGGGAAAGATGGAGGGAAGCATTAAATCTATTATTGACAAGCTAGAATCGGGTGATATTGATCCTGATGCGGCGCTTGATGAAATAAACAATACTAAAAAGAACAAGAGGTAAATACAATGAACGATGAAGTAATGAGAATTCTGAAAATGGTTGAGGACAGCAAAATCACCGCTGAGCAGGGAGCGAAACTGATTGAGGCAATCGAAACAGCTACGGCATCAAGTGCCTGGATTGATTTAAACGAGCCTTCGACAGACTCAGGTGCAGATCCATCGGACTCATCAATTGACTCAGAGCAAAAATTACCCAGTGGAAAAAAACCATCATGGCTGTATATCATGGTGGATGGCGGTGAGCTCAGGCATGGACGCAAGAAAAGCGTTCGGGTTAGAATCCCAATCAAACTCGCGAAATGGGCTTTGAAATTTGTTCCCAAAAGCGCTCACGCTGAAATGCGAAAGGAATTCGGCGAGGATTTCGATCTCAGCCAGATAGGGGAGATTCTGGATGAACTCCCGGTTGGCGAGGACCTTGTAAACGTTGTCGATTCCGAAGATGGCGAAAACGTTCGCATATTCCTAAGATAACATTAGATAACATTCTTTCCTGCATTCGAAACATGACATTCACTATTTGCTAATCATTAAAAAGCAGAGGGTTTTAACCCTCTGCTTTTTCAATTTAAATAAATTCTACTTCTCCATACCGGGAGTTTCGGCACCCTTGCCGGAAAAGGGTAATCCATACCGGGAGCTCCCGGTGGAAAAACCTTGCGGAAGATTTTTGCGGAAAATCCCGGAGCAAAATCGACCTGGATTCCTTTTAATATTTTTAGCTTAAAATCTTTACAATTTGATTAAATCTGATATAATTCCTTTTGGCGATCCGGGGTTCACCATCCCGACCTGTTGGTATGCACAGGTTATGTTTAAGGTGAACCAGAATGAATCAATGGTGGAACACAATAAAAGATGCATTTATCCAGCTTTATGATGATGATGCAACGCAAGCCCCCCGTAAGAAAAGCAAAAGCACTGTTTCCAATCAACAGACACTAACCCATGAGGTGAATGTTAATTCTCCTTTGCAAAAGCCTGAACAGATCGCGCTTTTGAAAATCGAATCTGTCGATATGGAATGGCTGCCCGCGAATTACCTCAAATCTGATCGTCCTGTCCAGGTTGACTTGGGTAATCTATCCGCCAAGGAGCGCGACACTGTATGCAATTTCCTCTGCGGTGTGGTTTTCGCGCTTAACGGAACTGTTGAAAAGGTCAGAGAGGATATCTTCATGTTCGCCCCAAGCGAGGTTGGAATTATCACTGAGCATGAGGAGGTTTTCCCGCACGGTGAGGATGAATTCCTGGCGGGAAATCTTAATCCTGAAGATTTGCTGGATTAAAATCGCGAAATAGCGATGAAAATATATTTCAAAATAGCAATTTGTATTTTTCTTATCTTGTCATGCGGAAACTCTTTAGCTTTGGAGAAAGACAATCCGCTTTATGAAGGAAAACACCTTCCGAGTTTCACACTAATTGATGGCAAAGAGGAAATCACTTTTCCGGATGATTTTACCGGGAAACCTTTCGCGATTTATTTTGGAAATCTAACCAGCAACGATGATGGATTCCAGTTCTTAAGTTGGGGAGGGGCATACACAATCTCGCTTAGGCAAAGCGATGATGTTCTCCATGATATTTATTTCGCTGGAGTGGCTTCCTTGAAAAAACGTCCGCTTTACTGGATTCCCATGATGGTGAGAAAAACCATAAGCGGCGAGATGAAAAAAAATGATGTTCGCGGCGAGATGTTTTATGATTTCAAAGGTGAGATATCAAAAATATTTAAAATAAATCCAGGGGATGTTAGAGCGATCGTTGTCGACAAAAAGGGCGTGATTCGCAAGTCTTTCGATTGCAGAGTCTATGCCCTGTCGGATGAGGAAAAGGCTGAGCTCTATCAATTATTCATCGAACTTATTACGGAGTGTAACGATGAGAGATAAAATGCTTGGATGGGTTCTCCTGACATGTATCGTAATTGCATTGTTTCTACACTATAGAATTTACTTTCAAACCCTGTAATGGGTTTGACATTTAGGTCTAAATCTCATTAACCTTATAGTGATATGAATCTTCTTTACCTTATCGCATTCGTTTTTGCTTTAAGCGGATGGGGCATTATGCCCTACCTGCGATATTTCCGCACGAGTCGCGATCCGCTCGAACGCTTTCTGATTATTCAGGCAATCGGATTCACTCTTACATGGCTTTTTGTTTTCCTTATCTGCGCTGTTCATATCCTGCATCCTTTCTGGATACATATATGGATAATTGCCGGATGCGTCATTTACCTCATTAACTGGCGAAAAGAGGTTTACAAAGGGGTTTGGTGGACTGAGATATTCTCCGGATTCAGCAATCTGAATGTCAGGGCGCTTGTTATTTTGATGTCATCGCTGGCGGTTGTGTCATACTGCATTTTTTTATATCTTACATTCGCTCCGACAACAACATGGGATCCTCTCGATTACCATTATGTCATGCCGCGTGAATGGCTTCGTGACGGCGGATTTGTGAATCTGCCCAAAATCATGTATTCAAATTTCCCCGCGTCAGTTGAATTAATCTGGCTTACCGGAATGGCGCTTTACGGTGATATTGTCGCGAACCATCTAACATGGTGGTTCGGATTCCTCATGGGGCTTACTCTGCTTCATATCGGGAGAAAGTGGTTTTCAACCGTCGCCGGATGGATTGGTCTTGTTCTTTTCCTCGCGCTTCCAATTGTTTATACGGAGGAAATTCCAGGCGGAGTAATTGACCTCGCCGTTTTCACTTTCAATCTTCTGACAATTCACTTTGCACTTTTATATGCCAAAGATGAAAACAAAGAGGATGCTTTTCTGACATGCCTTTTCGCATCGAATGCCCTCGCAATGAAACACTCATCGCTGTTGAGCCTTATATTCGCGATTGCGATTATCCTCTTTATTTTCCACAAAAAAGGCAAATTTAATGCGGGTTTGAAAACATCCATTGTTATTTCCATATGCGCTTTCATATTGCCCCTGCTGTGGTACATAAAAAGCTACATATATACCGGAAATCCAGTATATCCATTTATGGATTCAGTGTTCAATCCGAACTCAAACCTCTCGATTGATATTCTCTACTGGTCGAATCCGAATTTCACATGCGACACTTTCGACTGGCTGACATACTGGTACCATGTGATAACTGATATAGGCATGGTGCAATACAGGTTCAGAATGATAAACGGCATATATCTCGGCATGTTGCCTTTGGTTTACTGGGCGATTAAAAAACCGGGATATCATCGCGCGTTTATCGCATATTCGTTTTTCATGATAGTAATGCTCTTATACAGCGCTCCGGGTGAACCTCGATATCAACTCGCCGCGTGGGCAGTGCTTGGAATATCGTACGGGTTTGGTCTCTTCGAGTCAGGAATAATGCGGGATTCGACAATGAGACGCCTGATTCCGCTTGCGATTATCATCCCCATATCGATAACGCTTGTCATGTCAGTACATGAAAATCGTCATATATTTAACTATGTTTTCGGACATGACACATATCAGGAATATTACATGAATACAGTGGGTGTATATCCGCTGATTGACTATATGAACACATCAACTGATGAGGACAGTTTAATTATATGGTGCGACCCGCGTGTATATCTCTTTGACAGGGAATATATACCCGCATATCCGTTTGATACCGGCGTTTTGCCATCATGGAAAAATGCCCCTGTCGATATAGTTCGTGAATGGCAGGATATGGAAGTTACTCATCTTGGGTTTTCAATTGGGCCGAATTACAGGGCGTGGGTTGTCGCCGTTATTCTCTATCAGGCTGAACTTGACGGCGTTGAATCAGGATATGCCTATGTCGAGGACCAATTCGCTCCGGGGATTAAATATGAGGAGGGAATGAAACTCGATTTTTCGTTTGACCCGATGGACAGGCGGGTGCAGCGTCTGGGACCCCTAACCCCAAGAGCGATACAACTGGCATCCTATGCAACACGAGGCATTGATCGTGTCATAAAAGATGGCCACTGGGTTTATCGGGCTGATATCGATTTGCTTTTAAACGAACGCGCTGATGACATAGATGTTATCATGATTCGAAAACTAATGGATATCGGCATCATGGGATTTTTCAGTCCGCGAAAAGCGATTGAGACTGAAGGGATTATTTATGAAATGAACTACGAACCTCTAAAATGGCACGACGACCAAAACACCGGGGGGGATGCCTGATTGTTTCTGATAGCGTATCCAGTATTTATTCTCGCTGCGTTCGGAATGGGATTGCGCCTTCTGAGCCTTTTCAGATATGAACCTCAAAGCCGCCTTGCGCATTTTTTCATCGCGATTACAATAGGCTGCGCTTTTATCGGGCAATTTATTTTTCTTCTTGGCATTATCCACCTTCTATACATATGGATAATCTGGCTTGTATTCATCTTGATGATCCTCATTAATACAGGCATTGTGATTCTGTTTGTCCGCCATACCAGATGGCATGATTCACTTTTGGCGATTCGTGAAATTACATTCATTGAGCGAGCATTCCTGTTCATGAGTTTGATTGTTCTGCTAATGCACGCGTTTTTCTCGCTCGCTCCCCAAATTCACTGGGATGCCATGTCGCATCATTATCTTGTGCCCGAGTTTTTCCTTCAGAATCATGGGACAGTAAATTTCCCTGATGTCATATTTTCATATTACCCCTCGTTAATCGAAATGCAGTACCTTGCCGGCATGGCGCTGGGCGGAGAGATAACAGCGAATCTAATCGGCAACTTTCACTGCGTAATGATGTACATAGGGATATTCGCGCTTTCAATGTTACTGGTAAACAACTGGCGCGCCGGTATCTGGGGAGGAGTGTGTTTACTTTGCACAGAGGGAATCCACATGCATTTCGAGGGCGGATGGAATGACCTCGGAGTTTCAGTTTTCATTGTGGCATCAATCCTGATGCTGTTTGAATATGGAAAAAGCAGGCATAGGGGTGTATTTATTCTGTCATCGCTTCTGATGGGAGCCGCGCTTTCATCCAAGCATTACGCGTGGATGCCGTTTGCATTCGCGATTTTATTTGTCCTGTATGATTCATTCAAAAAATCCGGATTCACTCACGCGGTTAAAAACGCCGCAGTATATTTCCTTGTCGCTTTCTCAATGCCGTTGTTATGGTATGTCCGAAGTTTTATCTTCACCGGAAATCCGATTTATCCGTTCAGCATATTCGGCTTGTTTCCGACATATCACCTACCACCATTTGTTATAACAAGCTGGGTTAATGATGGCTTCACCAGAAATCCCATCTCTTTTCTTCTATATCCATTTCACCTTATGTTCGATTCAACCTGGATTCCTGAATTGACAGGACGTTTGCCATACCTGTTTCTGTTTATTCCCATGACATTCGTTGACCTGGTCAAAAGGGATATACGCTCCATATGGATTTTCATATTATGGACGTTTTTCGTTATGTACTTTGTCGCGCCTTTCGAAACCAGATATATGCTCTATATAATTCCGTTCGTCGCGGTTCTAACCGGTTCAGCAGTTTACATCATGGCAAGCAAGGTCAAAACGGGAAACAAACTGATTCTTCCCATGGTATTTGTAATATTTCTAATACCGTTCAGCATCAACCAGCAGATATTCGAACATTACTTTAAAGATAAAACACGTGTGATTTTAAAAATAGAGTGGCGGAATGAATATCTGTTCAGGCAGTCGCATACATACAAAATGATATGGTGGATGAACAATCATTTACCCGATGATGCGCATGTCTTGTGCCTTGAGAAAAATCTATATCGCTTGAAGCGTGATTATGTTACATGGCCCGGCATGATGGTTAAATATCCTGAGAACGCACATGAGGCGATGGAGAAAAACCATACATACGGAAATACTCATATGTTCCTTGGCGAGGGTGGAATGGCTGAGGCGTATGTGCTGTGGCATATATATCATCTGCCTGAAGATGCGAATGGCTATGTAACGCTTCAAATTGAGGATGTTCTTCTCAATCTAAATAGCAATCCGATTCCTGATAGTTTCTGGATTCTTCGCCTCGGAATAAAACGAAATCTGGAGCGATGGGGCTTTGATAAATATCAAAACGAAAGTGACACGCACTACCGGATAAAGCGCGATGTTCTGGATGATACTGTCGCTAATCTCGCGGCGCTTATGCTTGTTGATTTGTTTAAGGATATGGTTGACCGAGGGTGGATTGAACTTTTGGAGGATGATGGTTTGAACATGGTGTTTAAGTTCAACTATGGCAAATGGATTTCAGATACAGATGTGGTTGTTGAGAAATGACAATTCACACTGTAACCCGGTTACTGTCGGCAGGAACAGGCGAGGCATGCAGGGCTGCATTTCGCCGGTAGCTTCGGCACCCTTGCCGGAAATCTGAGTGCATCAGCACTCCTGTGAAAAAACTGGGGCTTACGCCCCTTTTCCGGCACGGGTGCCGAAGCTCCCGGAATGATTTACCAGGAAATCATAAAATGCCTTTATGCGATTGAATCTACCGCTGAAAAGTTGCATACTGTAAAAACGATAATTATTTTTATCCGGGGAAAATAAGATTATCCTCATCAGGAGAAGGATTTGGATATATACACTGTAATTCACAATCGCAGAAGCATTCGAACTTTCAAGCCCGACAGCATCGATGACGATGTTTTAAATCGAATCATGGATGCCGCTTTGTGGGCGCCAAGCGCGTTGAATTCGCAAAACTGGATATTCCATGTCCTTACAGGCAAAAGCCGGGATAGATTCGCCAAACTCCTTACGCCTGTTTTTGATAAAATGAAAGACAAAATCCTTGAAAACTACGGGCCTGAAGCGGTTGAGGTAAGGCGTAAATTATATACAAACGCCGGCGGCGCTCCTGTTGTTATTGCGGTTTACGTGGAAGAGGGGGCATGGAATTGGGATATTATTGGGCCCAGCATGGCTTGTATGAATATTTTGTTAGCCGCTGAATCGGAAAGTCTCGGCTCACTTTTCATGGGCGCTCCGTTGTATGTTAAAGACAAAATAAACGAGCTTCTCGGTGTGCATGAAGTCGAACTTCTCGGAGCTATTTTACTTGGCTATCCTGATGAGGAAGTTGCACCGAAACCTCGTCTTGATAACCGAATAATCAGGTTGAAATAGGCAATGGCAATCAAATTCCTGCAGACATCCGACTGGCATCTGGGAGCGAAATTAACATCGCTTCCGGAGGAAATCGCTGATTTACATCGGCCTGATGCTATAAACGCAATCATCCGCATGATTAAAAGCGCTGTCGAGGATGATGTAAATTACATACTCCTTCCCGGCGACCTGTTTGATAACGTGAAGCCATCACATAAAACAAAAGCAATCCTTACAAGAATGCTCAGTTTGATTCCCAAATCGATTAAAGTATTCATACTACCCGGAACACACGATTACTACATCAAGGATGGAATCTGGCATGAGGATGATTTCTCACATATAAATATCTTCACCGATGACGGTTTTTCCTGTTTCGATTTCGATGATGACAACGTTTCAATATGGGGTGTTCCTGTATTTAAAAGCGGACGGGATAAAAACTGGCTGGCATCCAAACCGGAACTTCGCGATGATAGAATCAACATCCTTCTCTATCATGGCGATTATCGGGGCACTGGCAGAGAATATGAAAAGTGGGATTATCCTTTTGAATTGAACGACATTGTGGATTCCGGATTCGATTACATCGCGCTGGGACATCACCACAGGCAAAAAACAATCTCCAACGGCAGCATAACGATTGCGGCATATTCAGGCTCACCCGCAGGATGGAGTTACCGAAAAAGCGAAAGTGGAAAACGTCATTTTATAATCGGTAAAATCGGCAAATCAGGCGTTAAAGTCGAATTGAGAGATGTTGGCTGCCCGTTAATTCACAGTTATGAAATTGCCCTTTCCAAAATGGTGGAATCTGAAAAGGTTCTGAAAGAGATAAGTGGTTTTGATAAATCAGATATTGTCAGGATGACTGTTTTGCCGGGCGATGACACTCTTAATCTGCGCTTGCAGATAGATGAATTAAAAACAGAATTCAGGTATTTCGATCTGATTGAGGATGAACTGGAGCAAGCATCCGTTGACCCATCTGATAATTACCACCTGAAACTTCTCATTCAGAAGATTGACACCAAACATGATGATGGTGAAATCGATGATGATTTCCACAATCGCTTGATTAAAAGGGCAATGAGAATATTTATGTAAATGAAATTTATCAACCTGAACATAGAAAAGTTCAAATGCTTTAACTCCTTTTTCTGGGAGTTCTCCGAAGGCTTGAATATTATTTATGGCCCCAACGAAAGCGGGAAAACATCGCTATATCAGGCGCTTGTGCTGAGTTTGTTCGGACCGCATATCACCCGTGAAAAGCATTTCGGTGACCTTGGCAAGGATGATTTTTCACCACTTGGCACTGAGCACAAGCCTGTTCTCAAGGTAACATTTAAAATCAAAGATGAAACTGTGTCTATAATTCGAGACTTCAACGAATCGAAAGTACAGATAACAGGCGATACGGACATAAACGATACTCAAACATTTCAAGCAAGAAATGCACGGGATTTTATCAAGGAAAAACTGGGCGGTATCGAGGAGGAGATGTTCACCAAATACGCTTCGATTAACCATGCTGAACTGGCACGCCTTGACGCGGCGAAATATGAAAAGGAAAATGTCGCGATGGAAAAATCGCTTTTAAGAATTGTCGAATCAAGGCATGGAGCGACTATTCTCGATGTAAACAAGAAAATCGCAGATGATTTGAAAAGCAACAAAAAGCTTAAAGGTGAAATTGAATCAAGGCTTGATGGCATTCAAGATCGATTGTCCGACTGCATGGCTGCGGATGATCTACTATCAGGATTGAAAGATATATCCAACGAGAAATCTGAGATTCTGAAGAGCAAGCTTGTTCGCCATGATGAGTTGTCAACTGTTGTAAACGCGATGTCATCCCGCCGTAAAAAGAAAGATCAAATTATTTCCCTTGAAGAAAAAATAGAGCAGGGCAGAAAAGAGTGTGAACTATGCCAGAAGGGGCTTGATGAGAGAAAAGAACTTATTGATAAACTGGAAAAGTATCCTTCCATAATTGTTAAGGACCGGGATTCAATATATAAGAAAACAGTTGAGATTCAGAAAAGACAGGACACACTTTCGGGAAAACTCGAATCTGTCTCTGAAAGATGCAAAGCGCAATCCGAGAAGCTTAAGAATGAAGAAAAACTGTTTGAGGAGAATCATGGAATTATCCGTCAGGGCGCTGATGATGTTGCTAGATTCAAGCAACTGGACAATGAAAAAAAAGCCATGGATCAGCGTATCCATGAATTTGAGATTGAAGCGGACGCCTTGAATCGACAGAAAGCGGACGGCATAAAGCGCAAGACGTGGTTAAATCGCGCCGGTTTTGGATGCCTTTTCCTTGGCGCTACCTTTTTGATTTTTGGCCATCTATATGGACTGCAGCTTCTCTGGATAACTCTCGTTTTTACTCTTCTTGTCACACTGCCATTTTCAACCACGTTTTTTATTCTTGCTGCCAGAGCGATCGATAAAGCGGTAATCGATGACCTTAAAAGGCTTGGTGACGATAGTGGTGTTATTCTCAAGGAACTCGCGAATATTGAATCTGTTATGACCCAGTTGTCGGGTAAACTCGGATTGAGCGGTCGAGATGATCTTGACAAGCGATATGAAGCATTCAGAACAGATGAAGCAGGTTTGGGGGGACGTCGCAATCAGGTGCGAGAACTTAACGAGGAACAAAACCTGTGCATGGAAAACATTGCCTCTCTTGAAAATGATTTGGATAAACTTCTGGACGAAACCGGCTACCGCACTTTGACTGATCTTACCGAGTCAATTAGTCGTGTTTCTGATATTAATCACTCAATACATCTACTGAGCAGTCGTATCGAAAGCGAGAATATCATTGCAAGGTTGAAAGAATCTCAAAGCGAGTTGGCCGCCAACACTATTTTACTTAATGATATTAAAACAAAATTCAGCGATGAATATGTAGCTGAACCGCTCAGCGAGGATGAGTTCATACTTAAAGAAAAGGAGTTGTCTGAACTTCAGAATTTAATTCCTCAACTTGAACTTGAAAATGCGAGGATTGATGGCCAGATAAAATCCAGCGAGGATTATTCAGACGAGGGACATGAAATTCTGGAGGAGCGCCTTGACCGATTTAACGCCACGCTTCATGATCTCAACCGCGAAAAAGAGGAACTCGAATTTCTTCAGATATTGCTTTCACAACTTGAGACAACCTATAAAGCGCAGTTTCTTCCTGACCTCGAGGAAAGAGCGCTTAAGCTTTTCAAATCGTTTGCACAAACAAGTGATAAAACATTTTCGCTTGAGAAATGGCCGTCTATTTCAATTACATCAAACCAGCTTGCTGATTTCGATGAGCGGCATCTTTCACAGGGAACTCGTGACCAGTTGTATTTCGCATTGCGAATAGCGTGGAACGATATTCTATCGCCCGGAGATTTAAAGCTGCCTCTTATCTGGGATGATCCATTTGTGTATTGGGATGACCCGCGAACACAGGGGGCGTGCGAAATCGCGCAATCACTTGTTGACGCGGGGCATCAGCTGATTGTATTCACTCACCGCGAGGAACTGGTTGAGATATTCAGAAAAGGCTTCGATGAATCTAAAATGCTTATCACGTCGTTGAAGTCCTGACCCGGAAGCTCCAAGTGCCAAAATCTCCAGAAATGATTTATTCAATAATGTTGATATTTCATTAATTTGACGATATTATAAATACAGCTAAATATCAAATATTGAGGATATCAAGAATATGATTAATATCAACGTTGAAAGCATTATTGATCAATCGATACTTCGACCGGATGCGACGGAAAAGGAACTTATCCAATTCACGGAAAAAGCTAAGAAATTTAAATTCCCGTCGATATTCGTTCCTCCGACTTTTGTGCCAAGAGCCGCGTTTATGCTGAAAAAGCATCCCACTCTGATAGGCAGTATTATAGGATTTCCACTTGGATATCACACGTCCACAATGAAAATCCAGACAGCTAGATACCTTTTCCATCACGGCTGCGATGAGATCGATGCTGTAATGCACATTTCATATTTAAAAAGCGGGGAATACAAATACGTTGTAAGAGAGATAAACGCTCTTACAAAGATTCTTCTGCAGCACAAGAACAAGCACGGGCAGGCTCCGATTCTCAAAGTGATTATCGAGGCGTGTTACCTGACCAAACCGGAAATTGAAATGGCGGTTAAAGCCATTATCGAGGGTGGAGCGGATTTTGTGAAAACAAGCACCGGATTCGGCCCTAAAGGCGCTGAGATTAAAACGGTTAAATTCCTTTCCGAAATCGCGGGTGACAAGATAAGAATCAAGGCGTCAGGCGGTATTCGAACTTTGTCGGAAGTAAAGGAATTCCACAAGGCGGGAGCTGACAGGGTGGGGACATCCAACGGATTTGACATTGTTAATGAGTGGAAGAAGTTAAATAAGAAGTAGGGGAGTTCGTGATTTCTAATTTGGATAGCAGAAGGTTGTTTTTATATCTCCCCCCCTTAATCCCCCCGCGAACGGGGGGAAGTTTTTTTCGCAGAAGTAAATAATGTATTCGGCCTATATACTTGCGAAGTGGAAGGACAACATTCTCCCTCCCCGCTCGCGGGGATGGCTGGGGTGGGGGCATTTTGTTTGCGATACCTTTTCCTACATCCGATTTAACCCTCTGCTATCATTTGCATATCCAATTGATTCATAAATTCTGGTATCATTACCTTCTGATGAGATTCAACGCAAAAGTGATAATCCTCCGCGGTATGGATTACGGTGAAAGTGACCGTATAATCAGGATACTTGTTGAAAATCTCGGCAAAGCAAGCGCAATCGCCAAGGGAGCGAGGAAGGAAAAAAGTAAATTGCGGGAGGGGGTCGAGCCGTTGACGCTTGGCACGTACCAGTTGAACACCGGCCGCAATATGTACACAATCTCGCAGGCGGATATCATTGACACATTCCCGGCTATAAAGGATTCTCTTGAGAGCCTTATGACAGCCATCTTCTTAAGTGAACTTGTGGATGAATTCATGGAGGAGGGGAATCCTGATATGAGTACTTTTGATTTATTCATATCAGCCCTGAATTCTCTTGATGCAACCAATGCCAAATGGGAGCAGACAGCGGTTTATTTTGAGGTTCAACTTCATGTCATAAATGGAGTTTTCCCTGACCTGCATCAATGTGTGCTTTGTGGAAGCACAAAAAGCTCTGCGGATGTCAGGCTTGATTTGGAAAATGGGGGCGCGTTATGTTCTGTGTGTTCCGCTCATCAGACTGGAGAGGAATCGTATCCGATGAATTCACTTTTCATTCTGGATATGGCATCAGAGCTTCCATTGGATAAATTTCTTCAAATGGAATTCGATGAAAACAATTTGAACGCGGCTGGAAAAATTATCTCACGCTTTACCTCCTATTATTTGGGTAAAAAGCTCAAGAGCCGTGCAATTATGGATTCCACTTTGAAAAATCAGCAATCGTAAATGTGGTTGATAAAGGACATCGGGAGTATAATCAATCTGCAAGAATGAACATGGACAACAAAGAAAATACCGGAGATAGACAATCCTTCAGGGAAAAGTACGAAGCGTGGGAATGTGAGTACCTTGATACAAACGCAATGAAAAGCGTTGACTCAAAGGGACGCCAGCGCCATGATGAGCCATGCAGCATTAGAACGATTTTCCAGCAGGATCGTGACAGGATTCTTCACTGCAAGGCTTTCAGGCGACTGAAACATAAAACGCAGGTGTTTATAGCGCCGGATGGTGATCATTACCGAACAAGATTGACACATACTCTCGAGGTTGGCGCGATTGCACGGACAGCATCAGTAGCGCTTCGCCTGAACGAAAATCTGACAGAGGCGATAGCGCTAGGCCATGACCTTGGGCATCCGCCTTTCGGGCATTCAGGTGAGAAATTCCTTAATCAGATCATGGTGGATAGAGGATTCGATCCGGGATTTCTCCATAATATTCAATCTGTGCGAATAGTTGAGGAAATCGAGAATAACGGGCAGGGATTGAATCTGGCATTCGAAACGCGGGACGGAATCGAATTTCACACCAAGGGCATGGATGACATTTCGACAGGTATATCTGAAGGGACGCTACCATGCACTGAAGAGGGCAGGGTTGTGAGAATCTCTGATAGGTTCGCATATCTTTACGCCGATCTTGAGGATTCAATAAGAGCTGAATTGATCAGCCTCGATGAAATCCCGCTATTATTCGATGAATGGCTGAGAGAGAAGCCATCCAGAATTCTTGACCGCCTGGTCGAGGACCTAATAGAACATTCATACAATGCCGGGTGCATCTCACTCTCAGATGAAACCGTCGATTTTATGGACAATCTTAAGGATTTTTTACTAGACACGGTTTACAATCATCCGAGAGTCAGGGAGATGGAACCGCAGGTTAAAACGCTTATTTATTCGCTTTTCGAGAGTTTTGAAACCAAGCCTGAACTGTATGATGGTTATGTTAAATTAGAATATGCAAATGAGGAGAAACGCCAGAGGAATATCTGTGATTACATTGCCGGAATGACAGACCAGTACGCGATAATGATATTTCAGCGCCTGTTCGTTCCGAGAACCTGGGAGCATTATTGAGGGACATAAACCATGCTTGAACTAGCAATGTTCATTTCGATTACCGGATTTTTATGGGGATTGGGACCGATTTTCGACAAGGTAGCGCTTAATTACTTCTCATCGGAAAATGCTATATTTCTTAGAGTGGTATGCGGAGCGATTCTCGTATCAGTTTTCGTTTTAATTGCCGGAAACCCCAAGGCAATAATAAGCGAGTTTAATATCAGGGGATTCGCCGCTATAATTGGTTCCGCCATTGCGGGATTTGGCGGCGTGTATACTTTTTACAGGGTGATTAATCTGCCGGATTCGCAGGTTTCCACCGCTTACGCTATCGCGCTTGCAATATGCCCTGTTGTAACAGCTATTCTGGCTCATATATTTTTTGGTGAAAATCTTTTTAGATTAACTAAAATATCAGGATTATTATTTATCGTACTTGGAATCTTTCTTGTGGCAAATCAAAAGTTATGAGTGCATCTTTCAAAGATATGGAATTGAAACTATCGAAAGATATCGCTTTCCCGGATAAATGTGTTTACTGCGGCAGGGAGAATCCTGATATCACTGTCCCGCTTTCACCACCGGAGAACAACAACGGAAATGGCGATCAAATGGCGCTTTTCGCGGTGCCATCATGCAAATCATGCATGTACGCGTTTAATGACCAGAAAAGGCAGATTTCGATCATTGCGTTTACGCTGTTTCTTGTCATTTTCACAGGCTCGGCTTCCTATTTTCTAAACGGTTATACTGTCCTGCTTTACATCGCGATTTCAGCTTTTCTTATCGCTCTTTTTTCATCTCTGGATACTATAAAAGGCATGAAGAAGGTTATTTCAATTAGAAAAGTCAATTCATCCAGAATTATTTTCAGAGTATTAAGCGATGAATATCTAAATGAATTTCGCGCTTTGAATGAAAATCTCAGTATGGAAAACACGATGGAGAGTGATTGAATAAATGGAAATCTTCATTGTCCGGCATGGATTATCCGAGGGAAATGAGAAGATGATTTTCCAGGGCAGAATTGATTTCCCACTTGCAAAAGAGGGTAGAAAGCAGGCGGAGCATCTTGGGCGATTTTTTAACCAGAAGGAATTTGTCTTTGACCGAATCATTACAAGCCCTTTGAAAAGAGCAAAGGAAACAGCTGAATTAATAGCGAGCCAGATTGATAACCATCCTGATATAGAGTCAGAGGACGCCTTTCAGGAATTCAGAATAGGCAAACTTGAGGGAGTAAAAAGCGCTGACGTTAAAGAACTATTCCCGTCATACTACAAACGCCCTCCAACCGGATGGCTTGATTTTGCTGAATTCGACGGCGAATCGTGGGACGAACTTCAGGAGAGAGTGGACGCTGTCATGCATAAATACGCTCCTGAGGATAAGCTGCTTGAAAACGGCAGGCTGCTAATCGTAACTCATGGGGGAGCTATTAGAGGAATACTCAGAAATCTTCTGGGTGTCGATTCCGGATTCATGTATATAAGAGTTGAGAATTGCTGCCACTTCAAGATTAACTTTGTGAAGACAAGGGGATTTCTCAGGCGGTATGTCGAGTATTTCATGCCGCTGACAGCCGCTCTTGTCGATGGAAAACCATATGAGTATGGCACCAGTGCGGAGCAGAGAGCCAAATCTGTGTCATAAAGAAGCAAATTCATGGATCAAAATTGGGACAGATTCGTACAGGAGGTCATTGAGAGGATTGACCTCGTTGAGTTTATTGGACGTTACACCACTCTGAAAGGCAGTGGTTCCCGATACATGGGACTGTGCCCATTTCACGGCGACAACGACCCCAGTTTCAGCGTAAGTTCCGATGTCTCGCTCTGGCACTGCTTTGGATGCAAGAAAGGCGGGAATATTTTCACCTTCGTAATGGAAAAGGAAAATCTCAGTTTCATGGAAGCAGCTGAAATGCTGGGTGAAATGTGCGGACTGGAAATGCCGTCGCGTGGTTCTAAAAAACGGGATAAATCCAACAGGAAAGCATTTCTCGATATGCACGCAATCGCTGAGAGATTCTATGCGGAATTTATCAGAAGCGACAAAGCGGAACGTTTTAAGGAATATTTAAAGGAAAGAAATATTGTCAAGCGAGTAGTAAAGGAATTTAACATCGGAGCATCGCCTGATTCATGGGATTCGTTGTTAAACTTCCTGAAGAAAAAAGGATACAGTGATGATTTAATTATCAAAGCCGGTCTTGCGATTCAAGGAAAAAAAGGAAATCCTTATGACCGTTTCAGAAACCGGCTGATTATTCCGATTCGCGACCACCTTAACAGAACGGTTGGATTCGGCGGGCGTGTAATCGATGACAGCGAGCCGAAATACCTGAATTCATCGGAAACTGAGATATTCAAAAAAAGCGATTTACTCTTCGCTTTTTATCAGGCAAAGAACGCGATTAAAGAAAACGGTTCGGTAATAATCATGGAGGGCTATACCGATGTCATGCGCGCGCACCAAAATGGAATCAAAAACGCGGTGGCATCAATGGGTACCGCGTTGACATCACAGCACCTAAAAAGGCTAAGCAGGCTGACAAGTAAATTCTATCTCGCGTTCGATTCAGATGAGGCGGGAATTAAAGCGGCGGTACGTTCGACGGAGGAACTTATCAAATCGGAACTTCAAGCAAGAGTTGTCAGTTTTGGCGATGGTCTCGACCCGGAGGATTATATCCGTGAGAATGGCAAGGATGCGTTTATGGAAATACTGGACAGTGCGGAAGAGGGTATCTGGTTTTTGATTAACCAGAAGATACCGGAAACGCTGCCTGAACATGAGGATGAGCGGATTGCGATTCTTAAGGAAGTGATTAAATATATATATATCGTTCCCCTCAAAACAAGCCGAATGAAAATACTTAAAGAGGCATCAATTAAATGCGGTATTCTATCAACGCTTGGGAAAGAGGTTTACCTCAAAGCCGGTAAAGGGCGGGAAAAAATAAATGAAACAGCACAAACACCTGATGCGCAAACACTTGGAACTCCTGACAAACATGAAAGAGAAATAATTAGATACCTTATCTGCTTTCCTGCAATACGGGCAGCTGTGAAGGAACATGTTACGCCATCCGAATTTACCTATTTGCTATATCGTAAGATTCTAACCATACTTTTTGATTCCAGCGCTACCCTTTCTGAAATAAATATTGAGAATCATCCACAAGTAAATGCTGACAGCAATCTTGTTTCAGTTATAAGCGAATTGACAAACTCGCTTGATGTCACACATGAATACACGGATGTTCAACTTGCAAATACAATCTGCCGATTCAAGAATAAATCAATCGATAAGCTGCGTAAAAATAACAGGCAAATGCTTGAAAAGGCAGTGCATGAAAATAACGAAGAGCTAAAAAGCAAATTATTAAAAGAAAATGCAGAACTTGCTCGTTTGAAGGATAAATATAAGAAAGGGATAACTCTTAATTTATAAATGATATTGAATAGTAGAGGCTTTAGACCCACTGCATTTCTTGGGAGCGCTGGTCTCTGCGGGCTGTTGAAAAAGAGATAGGTTTTAACGTAACCCGGAATGCCTTTATAGATTATGTGAATCAATTCTATAATATTGGAAGGCATTCCGGGGTTTCGCATAAACAGCCACCTCCCCGGCATGCCTGCGAAGATTATTGGGTTGGATTCACATTTTCATATAAAGGCATGACCGGGTTACAGGGAAAATCGGGTATCGGTCAGAGACCAGCGCTCCCAGGTTCAGATATTTACTGATACTAAAAATCACAATACTTTTTCAGGAGCGGCTAGATAAGTTTGATTTTCAATCTGAACTACCCCTCACTCACGTTCGGGGCTCGGATATTTCATTTATGTCTTTTATGAAAATTAGAAAAACCCTCCCGGATGGGAGGGTTAATGTTTCTCGTAATTTTCCTTCGTCTTTACTGTGCAACATCAGAAATAATCGTACTTCGTCACATAAGGTCCGTATTGAGTGATATGAATTGAATATTCTGTATCGTCAGTATCAAGGAATGCAGGAGGCTTTTCAACAGCGGGTTGAGTACTGTCGCCAATTCTATCAACAAAAGCACCAGTCAAAGCATCATAAATCCAGACAGAACCACCGTATCCCGGAGGCGGATTGGGCGGGATGGCATTGTCGATAAGGACACAGAGTACTGGATTGAGCATTGCAGGTTCATAGTCAGGATTAATTGGCAGTAATTCGCAGTCTATTGGTGATGCCCGGTTGCCGTCCTCATCAACCACCCACATTGTGAACATGTGTGTAACATTATCGACAGGACCGGGACCGACATCGCAAATCATGAAAACCTCGACTCTCATGTTGTTTTTAAGCGCAACATAAAGAACGATGCAGCTTTGCTCATAATCAGCCCAGCAGTCGATTCCAACAATGTCAGCGGGATCAATCTGTCCGTTGTCGGAACCTACTAGCGCTGGCGGGAAATAAGCCTCCCAAATCATGTCAGCATCTGTGTAATCAAATCCGAATTTCTCGCCTGGAATTCCCTGAAAACCAACTACGCCCTGTTCGAGATTGACATAGAGAGCACACTGGTCAACGCGGAAAGTATCGCAGCAGTCGACCGGTGCGAGGAACAATTCCTGCATCCATTTCATGTAGTGGCGGTGATCATCGATTTCAGGATTCCAAAGGAATTTCGGCTGATTATCAAAATTACACCATGTTGAAATATTAGGGATTCCTATAGTTCTTCCCCATAGCGATCTATTGTCATTTGTCCAACCGAAAGCGCCATCGTTGGTGGCATCCAGACGAACTACCGGATACGGCTGGAAGTTAGCATCGTACGGGTCAAGATTGACAAGGTCAGCGTAGAGTGCCGATGGATTTCCCCATCCGGGATACTTTACTATCTTGTTGCATACATTGAGTGGGTCTTCCTGTGCCATAAGTATATGGCCATTTGGATTATCAGCAATTACGCCAAGATCAAGAGAGCATGGTCCTGCTGGAAGTGACCACGTGCCTTCCGGATGCCAGCCAATCGGAGTCGGAATGACTTCGATATCGACGTAATTATAAAGATCGAAATTCTGCGGATTGGGTGATACTGCGGTAATCAAGCATGTGTAGACTCCAACAGGAGCTCCCATTGAGTTTGTCATGCCTTGACGCCAGTGATTTCCACTTGGGTTTGCCATGTAATTAACGCCGCCGTTTATTACAGTGGCGTCAACTGAAACTGTTGTAACATTCGATTGCCAGTCATCGACATAACATCCGATGTGGGCAAAACCACCAGTTGGATAAAGATCGCCTGACTGGTACATACCGTTGATTTCATAAGGATCCCGGCAGTTCAGCCAGAGCCATGCTGAAACCCTTAAGTCCACGATAAACGGGCTCATTGGCGGCCAGTAAATATCGACGGTTTCAGTAATTGAAGAGGCGGTGGCAAACTGGCGGTTGGCAATTCCCTTTCCAAACGCAATGAAAGGCTCGATTGTACCGACAAAAGCCCGAGTGTAACTGTCCGGATTCACAATGTCCTTTGGACCAAGGTTGAAGAAAATCATACGTACATCACTGGGAGTCCATGCTGATGGATTGGTGATTGTAATATCAAATGACACGATGTGTGTAACAGCATCCCAGCTATTGAGAGTCGCAGCGATACATCCCATTCCACCGCATGCGGGTGGATTCAGGTACGTTGAAATCTCAAAGTGAATCGATGATTCACGCTCATAGTTGATCTCTACATCGCCAGTAGTCGGATCAAATATCAGTTTGTAATCTCCCCAGTCCTGCGCTATTTGCTCATCAGGCGGAACAGGAGAGTCTGCCGGTGCCACTACGTTGCTGGATGAACATGCTGACAACATAAAGACAGGCAGTAAAAAAAGAAACAGGTAATATGTTCGCATGGTTAAATACCTCCATACGTTTTAAATTAGTAATATTTCAAGGAACAACTATTTATATAAAATACATAGCTTGTGAAAAATCACGACAAAACATATCACTAATATATATGATGGTATCTTCCTGATAATAACTGGCACACAGATAGTATTAAACAATGAAAAAGGTCATTATCCTTAGAATGAATGTGGATATCCCAACTGGATTTTGATTAATCCCCTTTGAATTGAATCATACTATAAATTCTAATATAGTGATTATACCAGAAAAGACAAAATCAAACAACCTATCATGCAAAAACCCCTCCTCGAAAGGAGGGGTTGCAGTTTCTGCGATTTGGAATTTCTATCAGGAGTAATCGAACTGCGTTACAATTGGTCCCTGCTGCATAACGTGAATTGCGTAAGCGCTGTCATCGGTATCGAGGAATACAGGTGTGTTCTGGACAGCTGGATTTAAGCTGTCGCCAATCTGCTCAAGAAATGCGCCACTTATGGCATCATAAATTGTTACAGATCCACCGAAACCTGGTGATGGGAATGGGAACGCCGCGTTATCGAATACAACACAGAGAATCGGAATTCCGGGTGCTTTATCATACATGTCATTTCCAGGTAAAAGTTCGATATCGATTGGCTCAATCTGGACTCCTGTCATGTCGCTTGTCCAGATTGTCATGATATGAGTAACTACATCAAAGGGTCCTGGTCCTATATCCGTTATCTTAAAGACCTCAACTTTAGCATGAACTCTCTGGGCAATGTAAACCCAAATAACAGTCGGATCATCAGGATCAACTCTGCAGTCTATTCCAACCACATCGCCAGGATCAATCTGCCCGTTGTCATCTCCTATGAACATTAGCGGGAATAAAGCCTCCCAGACTATGTCCCGGTCGGTGTAGTCAAATCCCTGCAGCTCTCCGGGAATACCCTGAAAACCGGCAAGTCCGAATCCAAGATCGACATAAAGAGCGCACTGGTGACAGTTGAAAGTGTCACAACAGTCAATTGGCCAGAGAGGTAGTTCAAACTGAGGATCAATCATGAAATGGCGGTGATCGTCTGGTTCAGGATTCCAGATAAAAGCTGGAGTTTTGTCGAAATTGCAATATGTGTTAACACCAGCAATAAAGAATGGATCCGGCAACCATGTTGTTGAATCCTCGTTTGTCCATCCAAAAGCGCCATGATTGGCAGCATCCAGTCGAACAACAGGCCAGGGCTGGAAGAGGGGATTTAACAGGTCAAGGTTTACCAGTGATGCGTAAAACGCAGGCAAATTTGCCCATCCGGGATATTTCCATATTTCATTGCATGCACCGGTCGCATCGGGATGAGTTAGAAGTATATGCCCCGGAGGGTTATTTGCAATCACGCCAAAATCCATCGTGCACGGACCTGGTGGGAGATCGAAACTACTTCCCGGACCCCATCCAGGCGGGGAAACCTGGATGACAACATAGTTATACAGGTCGAAATTCTGTGGATTTGGTGATGATGCTGTAATCAGGCATTTGTAGTTGCCGGTTGGAGCGCCTGCACTGTTTGTGATATTCGCCTGCCACATGTTGAGAACGACATTTACAAGATTTGTAACGCCGCCGGTTATTGGAGTAGTGTCAATTGTTACTCCGGTTACGTTATTCTGCCAGTCGAAAACGTTGCAGCCTATTGTAGCGCTGCCTCCGCTGGTTGTAAGCGTTCCAGATTGGAACATACTGTTGATTTCATACGGGTCCCGGCAGTTCAGCCACAGCCAGGCTGATACCTTAAAGAACGTGAAGAACGAACTTGCGGGAGGCCAGTAGATATCAACAGTTTCAGTGACTGCTCCGCCTCCTGCGAATTGACGGTTAGGAATTGCTTTAGCAAAAGCAATGAAAGGCTCGACTGAGCCAACATACGCATTCGTGTAACTGTCCGCATTGGCAATATCCTTTCCGCCAAGATTGTAGAAAATCAAGCGGATATCGCTTGGAGTCCAGGCTGATGGATTGGTGATTGTCACATTGAATTTTGCAATGAAAGTGACTGGATTCCAGGCAACAAGTGTGGCGGTGATACATCCGGCGCCACTGCAAGCCGGTGGATTCAGGAATGACGAGATTTCAAAGTGATTCGCTGAATCCCGCTCATAAACCACCTCGACATCCTGAGTCTCAGGATCAAACATCAGCGAATAATTACCCCAGTCCTGCATGACCTCATCTGAGATTGCAACAAAGGAGTCTTCGGGCGTAACTGTATTGCTTGATGAACATGAACCAATCAGCAACGCAGGCAATAAGATTAATAACAAGTAAAACTTTCGCATGGGATCATACCTCCATGTCTTCATTATTAATAACTGAATTTATGTCAAACCGATATTTCATGTTAAACATGAACATAGATGAAATTCATATCTCCAAATTATTCAATTGATAACAATAGCTCTCTTGTGGATTCAGTGGTACTTCAGTAATGCTCCCCTCATTTGAAAAGAAACAGTTTTTACCACATGATGATACGCATGTGAGTATTAGGGATGTGATTATACCAAATATTATAGATTGAAACAACATAGGATTGATACTTATCAAGGATGCTTTCCTAGGAACGTATATACTGGTTTTTACATGGCAGTATTGCATATCTGCCATATACGAACCTGGGATGTAGTGATTGAACATGAGTATTTTATGTGATGTTCGCAGTGATGAAACCTCAACATATAAAGGATAAGAAAATGTGTCGTTATCCCTGATGATAAGGCGTCAATATGAACATGCACTATATTGACTTGTTGATAAACTCAAGCGAATTTTGGACGTTATCCCTGTTCAGATATAAAACTTAAATTATTGCGGTTTAAATTTAGATAAAATTATTTTACCAGCTGTTAAGGATATCAACAATATGTGAAAAGGAGTTAATTTCGATAAATTCTGTAGAGAAAGCAAATTTTGCAATGTGGAACAATTTTTAACGGTGTGCGTCAAAATAGGCAGGAGATGGGGGTTTAACGCAAATATGAAAAGACGAGAGTTCATAGTTAAAAGTCTTCTGGCCGGTTCGGGTATTTATCTTGCACCAATTCTTGCGGATATTTTCGGACAGAACGTGCTGGATAAAGCATACGCCAAATCGAAATATCCATCAAAACTGACACCTGCCAGATTCTGGATTGAGGATTCCAACGGGAATTCCTCATGTACGCTTTGCCCGAATGGATGCCATACCGAAGGCGAATATGGGATATGCCGTTCAAGAATTAAAAAAAACGGTGAGTTTTTCACGGAGGCATATAACCAGATAGCGGCGATACATGATGATCCCATAGAAAAGACGCCGCTTTATCATTTCATGCCGGGTTCAAGAACAGTATGTATGGCTGCTGCTGGATGCAACGCAAGATGCAAATATTGCCAAAACTGGCAATTAAGCCAGGAATCGCCATCCAATGTGAAAAATAATGAGATAACTCCTGAAGACGCTGTTCTACTGACAAAAGATCGGGGATTTGACTGCATCGGATTTTCATATACAGAACCTATAACATATATGGAATATGTAATAGATACATTCGAAGCTGCACATGCGCAAAATATAAAGACATATGTGGCATCCGCAGCATATGTGAATAGAACTCCGTTTAAGCAGCTTTCGAGCGTATGCGATGCTTTCGCGCTGGCGTTAAAAGGATTCGATGAGAAATTTTATCAGGACATGGTTGGAATCAGGATGAACAGAGTGTTGGATATTCTGGTATATGCAAAAGAGCTGGGATGCCATCTTGAAGTGGTTAATCTAATTGTGCCTACATACAACGATGATGTCAGCAAGATAGGGGAAATGGCAAAGTGGATTGTGAAAGAACTTGGCGATGATACTCCTCTACATTTTTTAAGATTCTATCCGAAATTCAAATTGTCCAACCTGCCGCCAACACCTATCAGCACGATGGAAGTAGCCCGTAAGGAATCGATGGACGCGGGTTTGAAATATGTCTATCTCGGAAACGCGCCGGGTCATGAGGGCAACAGCACATATTGCCCAAGTTGCGGAAATGTAGTGATTGGACGCATTGGTTTCAGAGTAACGCAGAATAATACTTGTGATAGCAAATGCAAATCCTGCGGCGCTGAGATTCCCGGAATTCTGGATAAAATTACACTGGATGATTTCGAAAGCCGAAAGAATCCTATGAAGAAGCTAAGAAAGAAGAAATGAAATACACGGAGGTGCGTAATGACGTTTAATATCAACCATAAAACCATACTGATTGCAGTAGTACTGCTGGTGGGAACATTTGCGCTGATATCATCAGTGCCGGGCAATGCGGAGGGCAGATATCTCAATGATGCGAAAAAGGGAAAAGGGTCGAAAGCTGTTTCCAAAGCTATTGGTGGTTCTCCGGGTAAGATAAGCATGGAAGAATTCCATCGCCAGAGGCAGAAAATATCTGGATTGAATCTGCTTAACGGGCTTTATCTTACAGAGGAACAGATGGAGCAAATAATTCCGCTGGCGAGAGAAACTCGTGAATCCGAGGAGCAGGCTCTTGAGAAGTTAATTGAAATCAACAGCGACACGGATTTCATTGCGGCGCTGGAGGAACATGTCGCAACGCTTCTTAAGGGCAATCAGCCTGAGGGTGAACTAAAGCAGACTCTTAACCGTTTCCATGGCCAGGAAGTTGAGATTGGATATGGCCTTGAGAAGAAGAAACAGGAATTAGGTTTGAAAGCTATCGATGTATTTTCAAAAGAGCAGATGGCACTGATTGCTGAATTCAAGCCGTGCCTGATTGCGCCGCAGGATGAGAATTCGACACTCACCGGATCGGCTGCGGGAGGGCTTCACGTTCATAATGCGTTGAAGAAGATGAGACGTATTCCTGACAGGATATGGGAAAAGCGCAAGGATAAGTACATGGAGAGAATCCTTACGCAGAACGATAAACATTCACCGGATTTTCTCGATTTTGACGCTGAAAAGAAACGCCTCGATAAATTAATTAATAAGGCAAGAAGCTACAGCGATGCTGAATTCGAACTTCATGTGCAGGATTTGGCGAATGAACTCCTTCTGGAACATGGAGTTAATTATGAACAGAAGTGGGTTGCAACGAAGGTCGCTAACTTACTTTTGAATCGTGATATGGAAGCGGTTTATGTTGCGAAGCTTGATCAGCTAAAGAGTGAAAAAGCGCAGTTGGTGGCATCGGGGAAAGAGTAGTTTTATAGAGCTTATCTAACAGATGACATACCTAAAGATAAGGGTTGAGTTTATCAACCATGTTTGTAAGATTCCCGTTTTTACATTTTAGTTAGTCTGTTCAGGTGCCGGTCAGAGACCAGCGCTCCCAGGAAAAGACATATTTAACAAAATGTAAAATGTCGAGGGCGCTCTACTTATTTGGAGATGAAAACATTAGAGCGGTGAAGCTGAATACAATCGCGATTGGAATCGCGGTGATAATGTCGCAGGTGATTGTCCTTCGCGAAGCTATGGTGTTTTTCACTGGCAGCGAACTTGCGATTGGCGTCGTGCTGGGCTGCTGGCTATTATTCAGCGCGATTGGGAGTTTCATCGCGGGAAGAATATCGAGCCATAAATCGTTCATTTGGTTTGTCGCTTTTCAATTTTTACTTGTGCTTTTCTTTTTCGTTGAGATTTATCTTCTCAGGGATGCCGGGTCGCTTATTGGATTACCGCTCGGTGAGACTCTACCGCTTTTGGACATATTGAAATACTCTCTTGTGCTAATCGCGCCTCTGCCATTTTGCGCCGGTGCGCTTTTTCCGCTTGCAATCAAAGCGATGCAGGAGGTATCCGGCAATAAAAGCGCTGATTTCGCAGGGACAATATATATGCTTGAGGTTGCCGGTAATATCGCTGGCGGCATTCTGGTTACTGCCTTTTTGTACTACGGCTTTTCATCGCTGTTTACAGGTTCTCTAATTGTTTTTCTTGTGCTGATCGGTGGACTTCATTACATCGCGAGAGTTTATGCGTTAAACCAAAGGCGAAACGCAATTGTGATGTCGCTCGTTCTCTTTCTGGTTTGCTTCACTGGATTCTGGTACTTTTCCAATATTGACGTCATCGATGTTGATTCCAGGAAAATGTCGTTTGGTGAATTGAACGTGGTTAAAACAACGGATTCTCGCTACGGGAATCTGTCAATCACACAGGATAGGGATTTATTTTCGTTTTACACAAATGGAATGATTTCCTTTTTCGCGCCGTCAAAGTTTCATAGTGAGGAGTCAATTCATATCGCGATGCTCCAACGACCGGACGCAGTAAATGTTCTGCTTATCGGAGGGGGTATAAGTGGCGGTCTGGATGAAATTCTGAAATACGATGTTGAGCGTGTGGATTATCTTGAACTGGATAAGAGTGTGGTTCAATCCGCTGTTGAATTGATGGATTCATCAACGCTTGAAAACGTTTACTTCGGCAGGGATGAAATCTGCAGGATACGTTATGGCGATCCGTGGAAGTTTATAAGGAATTCGGAATCGAGTATTTACGATGTAATCATAATGAATCTTCCGTCACCAACTGACGCTCTCACCAACCGGTTTTTCACGCTTGAGTTTTTTACGGATGCCAAACGAATTCTTAAACCGGGTGGAGTATTGTCGTTTGGTTTGTCATCCGAGCCGAATTACATTGGACCTGAATTGCTCGCAGTGAATGGCAATATCTATCACACGTTGAAGAGAGTTTTTAGCAAAATACTAATTACTCCTGAAGATTTTAACTATTTCATCGCGACTGATGAGAACAGCGAAATTACACTTGACCCGTATTACCTTGGCGAGATTATGTCAGAATACGGCATTAATACTGAATATGTTGATATATACTACCTTTCGGACAGGCTTGACGCTTATCGAATTGAGTTTGTGATGGGCAGTTATGAGGAGATTGAAAATCCGAAATTGAATACGATTCTTAATCCTCATGCGTATTTTGATAATCTTAAATTGACAGCAAAGCGGGATTATATCGGTGATGATTCAATCTCGAAATCGTTTTTGTGGATTGCACTGGCAGGATTCATCGCATTATTCCTGATTTTCGGGGCAGTGTTTTCCAGGCGAGTGTCTAAATCCGCATTGCCGATTTTGATTCTTTTAGGAGTTGCGATATCAGGATTCGCGCTGATGAGCGGTGAAGTGATTCTCATTTACGCCTATCAATCTTATGTTGGATACATCTATGAAAGGATAGGGGTTATCATCGCGATTTTCATGTCAGGCATGGCAATCGGGGCGTATCTTGGCGGGAGAATTGCATATGGAAATACAAAACAATCAATGTGGATGGCTATGGCGTTGTTCGCTTTGTCTATCTATTACATTCTGCTATGGCTGATTATTCCAGCAATGGCAGCATTTCCTCAACCGATGATTGAATTTGTCTTATTCGTGCTTGTCTTTATTCCCGGATTTTCAGGTGGTTTCATATTCCCGATTGCGAATTCGATTTACGGTAAATTCACATCCGATTATTCAATATCCGCAGGAGCTGTTTATGCGTGGGACCTTATCGGCGCGATGATCGGCGCGATTCTTCCAAGTGTTTTTATAATGCCGTATTTCGGATTGCTATCTGCGGTTAAGGTATCATTGGTTCTTTTGGTCGTGGTTGTTTTGCTGTTTTTATTATCGAGGAATCGATTTGATGGTTTGGAACACTAGATCGTGTTCTATTTGAATCCGTATTTATTGTATGATTCGGTAAAATCTGGCGTCATATTTTTTAAGAAAAGTCGGTGTCAGACACCTTGAGTGTCCTAATGTAGGGTGTCGGACTCTTTCATATTAATTGCACAATGATGCTGGGAGGCATGAATAGGCTGGTAGACAGTCTTTACTATATATGGCATTAAATATTAACTTGGGATACCGGTGTCAGACTCCTTAAAAATACATTATCAAGGTGTCAGACTCCGGTAAAATTCATGGTGTTCTGGAGAAATCAAACAAAAAGACGGGCTATTAAGCCCGTCTTGAATTAGAGTCATATTATTAAATACTACCTATCCTGAAGCAGGAGTATTACCTTCCGCATTGCCTTCTTCAGTATCGCCGGATTCATCATCCCCGCCATCCTTTTCATGCTTATCTCTAATCTCCTGGATTCTACTCATTGGATTTTCTCCACCAGTTCCTGTTGAACCGGTTGGATTTATCATTCCATCACCAGTTTGATGTATGCCGCCCATTGTCTCCATTGAGCCTGATGGTATCATCATGTTGCTTAAAACCTGTTTGTCAGCCAATACCCAGAAACTCCTTATCTGGGCTTCAACGGGTATCGGAAATTCGGATGATGTAATTTTAACCGTAATTCCAACAAGCTCATTTATTTCAACATCTTTTAAAGAGAAAGCGCCTTTCTCGTTAGTTTTCGTAGATTTCGAATCGTTGATAGCTATATTGATATCCTTGATTCCGACGCCCTGATCTGTTAAGACTCCGGTAATATCGCCTTTTGAAAGGAAAACATCGAAATTGTCAAATCCATTCGTGAATAAGCCACCCCATGAAGGATCCGGAAAGATGTTGCTTTCGGCGGTTAGTATAGGTTCGTACGTTTTGGCATCAAGGTTCGGCAGAAGCAGTTTAACAGATGCCGGAGCTCTTGCGCCAAAAAGATATGAAATGTCAACACGGGCTTTAACGTCCGTCGCAGGTGTTTTGAAGCTCAAATCACCATGCCCGGAGGAAAGAATCACCTGATAATCACTGTATCTATCGCGTTCTTCTGAAATGAGGTCAATAAGAAGATGATCAATATTTAATGGAAACAGCAGGTTTCCTCTGAAATCTGCGAGTTTGTCGTCGTTATAGAGGATATCAAAATTATTGACGAGAATTTCAAGTCCGGAATCAAGGAGGTTTCCGGCTTGAGCAAGATTCTCATCTCCTTTTTCGATGAGTTCACCGTAAGGCGCGCCGGGATAGTATTCGGATGGTGTAAGTATATTATCGCTATCGCCATCAGACGGAGGCGCAAAAATGATTCCCGCTGAGTTGCTTGCATTATACGCGGACCGATATGCCAATTGGCTCTGAATCAGCTGCAAGTATCCGTAAACGATCATGTAATCGACGTTTTTGAAATAGATGTTATATACGCCGGGTTTTTCATCTAGATTAAATGGCAGTTCAAGAGCGAATTGCTCATCCTCGACAGCATCCTGCGCTTCTTCCAATGTTCCAACAAGGTCATCAACAAGTGATTTAAGTTGAGTTACAGCGGAATCAGCAGCGTCAAGTGTGATAAAACCGGCTGAATAGGAACGCGCAAGTTCTTTGTAATCATCTATCAGGTTGGGGAAGATGTCTTTTTCAAAATCAAGGTATTCAATTTGAGGGGCTTGTCCCTGCCCACCATATTGAAGTTTGTCATCTCCGCCAGTATGTGTGTCTCCATCTCCAGAAGTGGGAGATGTATCCTGGCCAAGAGACCGTCCTGGACCAGCCATTTGCGTGGTTCTGTCACCGCTGCCCTCAGCTGGTAAATCTCCACCTGAAGTTGCACCAGATTCATCCAGGCCCAATTCCCCTTTGGTTCCGGCTCCTGGAATCAAAGTTCCGGTACCTTCTCCATCTGTCGTTGTTTTGTTTGATCCTTCTGGAAGATCAGAAGTTGGACCAGCGCCTGCCGGTTGCTGAGCTGGAGGAGCTGATGCCGTGCTTTTGCTTCCATAGAGCGTTCCAAGGGCCGCTAGTCGGAGCAGATATGAATCATCCTCAGCAAGGGGAGCTGGCAACATTTCCCATCGCCCGATAAGAGGCGTGTTGTAGTAGAAAAACTCCAATCCAGGCTGCATTAGAAGCGAGAATTCCTCCGGTGAGCCGACGAGTTTCGCGACTACATAAGCCAAAGCTGCATCAGGGGAGTTTCGCCTGTCCTCATGAGCTTTCTGGAAAGCCTCAGCGGCGGTTCTTATGAATCCACCCTCCAGAGACTGCTTTCCGGTTTGCATAAGTTCCTCGAAACTTGCACCGGGTTGGATTTCCGGAGCGCCGATTTCGGCACCCTCACTTGACCTTTCACCCTCAGGACCGGGTTCCCCCTGGTCTCTCCCCTGCCAGCCTGGTTGTGCCGGATTCTTTGCTGCACCGCCACATCCCGCCAACAAAACAAGAATGAATGAGGTGATTGTGATCATTACAATCAGATCTTTGATTTGCTTTATCATTTTAAATGTTTCCTCGCTGTAATTAACGGCAATGGAATACGCTTTTCGAAAATATCATATGTTCTACTTAATAATTATGGACAATGAGAAACTATTCGACCTCTATAAATCCATAATGTGTATCTTCTTTAAGCACACGATAAAACTCCATGTTGGTATCCTGCTCGATAGTTACAAAGGTTGGCCTTCGGTTTTTCATGATCTCAAATGTCTTAGTAACAATATCACTCAGTTTCATCGCACGTTTGTTATTTATCAGGATGCGATACACTATTTCCTTGATTGGGGATTTGCTTTCAATGCCATCCATTGAAGTTAGATTATCGTCCTTTATTAAAGGTTGACACTTGAACTGAATTTTTTCCACGTTATCAAACTTTCTATCCCTCTTGAAGGATTCTTTAACTACTCTATCCTCTGGAGTAATCCCGCTGAGTTTAATGAAATCCACTTCTTTTCTGGCTAAACGCTCATCTACCAGTTCATTTTCATCAATATTTTCCTGTTCTGTCATGAAACATTCTCCCTGTTATTCACTATACTGAATCGGTAATTTCAATCAAAACTTTTAGTCTATCATGAGCGTAAATACCTGTCAATTATACCTCAATTTTGGAACGATATATTCGCATTGTTAGACATCACCCGTGATGTTATACTTTGCGCTTATTATCGATGATATTAATTATCGACGGTATCCGAATGCTTAATTGATGCCATTTGCGTGACAGGAGCTAAAAAATGAGAAACGTGTTTTTCAAACTTGCAATTCCATTCTTTTTTCTTTCAATCCTTATACCATCAACAGCTGTTTTTGCCCAGTCAAGCGACTATTCAGAAATGAAAAGCCTGGTCATGGGTACGGATGTTGAAAAGGAAAGGGAGGATGAAGGCGAAACTGAAAATAAACTTCTGGGACGAGTTGTTGCAATTGAGCTGGGGGGAGCGCCATCGACGAAACCACATGTGATAATAAGCCAGCTGACATTCAAGGAGGGTGAAGTCATATATGCAGATGATATCGCTTTGTCATATAAACGCCTTTACCAGCTTGGGCTTTTTTCTTACGTGAGAATTAGGGCTGAAAATGTTGAGGATGAAGATGGCAATAAAACGATTGTTGTAGATCCTGATCTTGATAAAGCCCCGGATGGAGTAGGGGACATTGTTGTTTACGTTGAAGTCTGGCAGGGATTCAGCCATTACCTTTTTCCATCCACATCCGGCGCGTCTATTGGCGACAAGGATATATTCCTTTCAGGTAAAACACTTGAGGCGGCCTATTTTAAATCAGGAAGCAGCTTTCTGTATTGGCATGCGCGATACGCCGACCCTCAGTTTGCGGGTTCCCACAATACGGCTAATTTCATGGTGAGCCATCTCAAAGACCTGTATGGCATCCGTGATGAGTTTAACTACGACCTTGGAGAAAGATATTCGCTTAATCGGGACGCTTTCAAATTCAGTTTAAACACTCTATATAATGAGGACTGCAAAGTCAGTTTTGGATTTGAATGGCAGGATAATGATACAGAGCATTCAAACGGATCAATATTTGCTGATACGAATAAGTTCTTCCTGAGCGATGAGGAATTCACTCCGGGTAAAGCGTTGATTTATAATTTTAATATTTCACGATATGCCGCAAGGGGAAATCCGTGGGCAAACAGTGGTTATAGCTGGTCTCTCGGCACTGATCAGGCATTAAGCGGACTTGGAAGCGACTATTCGTTTGGACGATACCATTTAAAGGGAACTGTTTTAATGCCTGTTGATTCGATAATCGACACAGCGGTCATGCATGGAGCATACTCGTTTACATCTGGAAACCCGCCCCATTACCAGAAACCGAGACTTGGCTACCGTATGCGAGGCCATGACGGCCTTGATTATTTCGGTGATTCCACTGTTTTTCTCTCAGGAGAAATAAGGAAATCGATGATAAATAACCAGGTTCAGGGAGTTGCGTTTGTGGATCTCGGCAAGGGGTTTGATTCAAGAACTCTTTCTTTCAATGATCTCGATATGTCAACCGGTTTCGGTATCAGAATCAATGTCTCGAAGCTGGTTGGAATGAACATTATATTAAGGGCTGATTACGGATGGGGTGAGGAGGGTTCTCGTTTGACATTCGGAATAGGGCAGTGGATTTATTAATGAGTGCGATTACCCCCACACCAACCCTCCCCGCGAGCGGGGAGGGAGTAAATTGCCTTTAACCACAAGCAAAGAGTACAAAATTTGCTTCTTACCATAAACAAGAGTTCGAAAATTGCTCTCACTGCAGGCGGTAGGATAAAGTCGTCTCCCACTGCTCGCGGGGGGATTAAGGGGGGGAGGAAATTTATGAACAAAGCCATAGACCTTCATATGCATACGACATATTCAGACGGCTCTTATTCGCCTGAGGAACTTGTTGAGCTGTGCCATCAATCAAACCTGACGCATATATCAATAACGGATCATGACACTGCTGGAGCTTACTATCCGGCGAAAAAACACTCCGAGCTAATAGGGGGACCTGAGATTATTCCCGGCATTGAGTTTTCAGTTCACCATAAAGGGAAGGACATACATTTACTGGCATATTATATACCTTTTGATAATGCGGAGTTTCAAAAATTATGCGACAAAGCGCTGGAAAATAATCGAAATCGAATATCACTCATCGCAGAGAAACTTCAAAAACTTGGTTTTCCCATATCTGCCAGTGATATTCAATCTGAACATGATTCCGGTGTGTGCATGGGTCCTCAGATAATCAAACCTCTTAGGGCCAGGGGAAAAATATTTGACGAAAATGACGGGGAGAAGTTCTTTAAAGAGTACCTTTCCTCAGGCGCTCCCGCCTATGTGCCAAACAGCGAGAATCCCGGGGAGATTCTGGATATTTGCCGTTCTGCTGGAGCGGTAACGTCAATCGCGCATCCACATAAAATACGTAATTACTCAATTGTTTCTGATTTGATAGAAATGGGCGTAATGGGGCTTGAGTATTATTATCCCGAAATGGATTCAGACGATAAGGAAAAGCTGTTTAATTTGGCGGAAAAGCATGAATTGATTCTAACCGGTGGGTCAGATTTTCATGGCAGGTATTCGAATACGGAACTTGGCGATGGCTGTGTACCAGTTGAAGTCCTGACAAAGATACAACAGAAGAAAGATTCTCTTTGAAACACCGCGCCAAAATTACATAATATATATTATGCGACGTTATTTGTCGTTTGCACTATTCTCTGTAGATTCTCGCTATATTTACCTGTGTCTGACACCTTGATAAAGGTATTGTCAAGGAGTCTGACACCGATATCCCAAGTAAATTCTAAATGCCATATATTGTAACGTTTGTCTACCAGTCTGTTCATGCCTCACAGCATTATTGTGCAAATAATATGAAGGAGTCCGACACCCTACATTAGGACACTCAAGGAGTCTAGACTCAAGGTGTCTGACACCGATTTATTGCGCATTTTTGGCTTTCTGATTTTACTGAACCTTTAAGGCAACAACGTAACGAAGTAGAACACGATGTGGAAATATTTCTCAATCCTTTCTGTAAATTAATACGTGAAATTAATACGTGGCACCAATTAATGAAAAATATCGAAATCAATCCTTTTTCATAACTACCCTCTTTACAAATCTATCATCATAAGTTAAATTTAATGTGAAGTCTGCTTATTCATGGATCCATAGCTCAGTTGGTTAGAGCAGCTGACTCATAATCAGCGGGTCGCAGGTTCGAGTCCTGCTGGATCCATTTTTTCATTCATCGAGGCTTCACTAAGGCAATGAGACTAATACTTGTTACATTAATTCTAGCGTCAATTATTGTGTACGTTTACATTAATTACGACGATGTCAAGTGCTGGATTACGGGTGAGAATCCGCATCAGGATGCGATTGAACAAACCATTGAAGAACCTAATCATGCAAAAAGGGTAAAAATCAACGAACCAAAAGAGCCTCAAACCAAATTCCAGCCGGGCGATGTTGTGTATATCGATACATCCGTTGGCGACACAATTAAATGGCATCAAAATGAAGCCCCCCTGTGGAAAACCTATGACGGTTCAGACCAGGAGGAGTTTCAGAATACGAATGTCAGCCTTCCGCACAGGATAAAGGTAAAAGTTGTTAAGTCTGCTCAGGGAGCGGAGAATAAAACCTGGTATTATATACGTACCGCAAAGGGCCTGCCGACATCCGGATGGGTTCAGGAGCAGTATCTGTCCGAAAAACTTCCCAAAAGAAGAAGAGGAAAAACAGGTGACTGGGGGTCGTAGAATAAAATCCCCTACTCTACAGTGACACTTTTTGCGAGATTTCGAGGCTGATCCAGGTCGGTGCCGCGCTGGTCGGCTATGTGATATGCGAGAAGCTGCATCGGGATTGTCATAACTATAGGTGTCAGGTCGTGAATTGTCTCAGGCACTTCAAAAATGTAATCGACATCATATTTATCCACCTCGCTTTTATCCTGGCAGAAAACGATTGTTTCACCGCCTCGCGCTTTAACCTCTTGAAGATTCGTTAGCGTTTTATCGAGGAGATGGTTTTTAGGCGCGAGGATAACAACAGGCATATCCTGATCAATTAGAGCGATAGGTCCATGCTTCATTTCACCGGATGGATATCCCTCGGCATGAATGTAGGATATTTCCTTTAGTTTAAGGGCACCCTCCAGCGCGATGGGATAATTTATACCTCTTGCAAGAAACAGGAAATCCTGTTTGTAGATATATCGTCCGGCAAGTTTTTTTAGTTCCTTGTTCATCTCAAGGGTTTTTTCAAGAAGGTCAGGAATTTCGACTATGTCATTCAGCATCTTGATACCCTTCTCTTTATCAATGGTTCCGCTGATCCGTCCGAGGTAGATTGATATCATGAAAAGGCTTACAAGCTGGGTTGTGAAAGCTTTTGTGGATGCCACGCTTATTTCCGGGCCTGCGTGAGTGTAAAGTACGCCATCTGATTTTCGCGCTACCGTGCTTCCAAGCACATTGCAGATTGACAGAATCTTTGCTCCCCGCTTTTTGCCCTCTTCCAACGCTGCGATCGTGTCCGCTGTCTCGCCTGATTGAGAAACGCAAATCATCAGCGTTTTGTCATCAACCTTGGGATTGCGATATCTGAATTCGTGTGAATAATCGACGTGCGCTATGAATGGGCTTCGTTTCTCTATCAGAAATTTTCCAACCAGACACGCATGCCATGCTGTTCCACAGGCGACAAGGTAGATTCGTGAAATGTTTTTCATGAATTCCTCATCGAAGCCCTCGATTTCATCGAGGTGAATTGTGGCGTCATCCCAGTTAATTCTGCTCATGAGGGTTTCTGAAATAGCGCTGGGCTGCTCGAAAATCTCCTTAAGCATATAGTGCTTGTAGCCCTGCTTCTGCGCCATCACGGGATTCCAGTCGATGTGCGTTGTTTTCTTTTTAATGCTTTCCAAATCTGAGTTGAAGAATTCGATGTTCTCGTTTTTTAATACACAAACCTCCCCGTTTTCAAGGAAATACAGATCTTTTGAATGCTCTAAAAGAGCGGTGATATCCGAGGCAAGGAAAAGCCCGGAGCCGTTTTTCCCGATTACAAGAGGTGATGAATAGCAGGTAGCAATGAGAGTGTCGGGGTCATCGACGTGCATGATTCCAAGGGCGTACGCGCCCTGAAGTGATTCGACTGTTTTCTTTACGGTTTTTAGAAGGTCACCGGAGTGGTTTTCCTCAAGAAGGTGAGCTACGACCTCGGTGTCAGTTTCTGATTTAAAAACGTGGCCTTTTTTTATCAGGTCCTGTTTCAGGTCGTAGTAATTCTCGATGATTCCGTTGTGCACGACAACGAATTTGCTTTTACAGTCAGTGTGGGGATGTGCGTTATCCTCGCTTGGACGTCCATGCGTTGCCCATCGTGTGTGGCCCAGTCCGGTTTTGGCGTTGAATGTTTCGTTTTTCAGAAGTTTTCTTAGCTCACTGATCTTTCCCAAACTGCGCCTGAGTTCAAGTTTTTCGTTTTCAATGAGCGCGACACCGGCGGAGTCATATCCGCGATATTCCATTCTTTGCAAACCTTCCATTATTATGGGAAGGGCATCCAGTTTGCCTGTGTAACCAATTATTCCACACATGTGTCAATCTCTCCCGTACTCTGTTTCCCGGTGAAGGGACACCGGGTTACATTTTGCCCCGGTGAAAAGTTGCCGGGTTATACTTTTTCCCCGGTGAAGGGACACCGGGTTACATCGAGAACCTTAATATACATTATTTAAAAATACACGTCCTCACTTTCGTTTTTTAGCATGATCTCATATATTCTCTGGTTTACGTGAACGTGCCTGATGAAATTTCTTGTTTCCATTGATGGAATCATCTCGTAAAACAGATATTTATCCGTATCCCAGACTGGGAACATACCTTTCCATTTTCCCACATTACCAGGTCCCCCATTATGTCCTGCAAGAATCATGCCTGGTTCGTTTCCAAGAAGTTCCCTCAGGTGTTTCTGATACCATACACCATATTTTAGATTTGTGTTTGGGTCGGTCAGTTTGGATTTCTTGAATCCCCTGCTCTCATTGAAATATTGTGCTATCCATTTTCCGGTCGATGGCATTATCTGCATTAATCCGAGGGCGCCGGCTGATGATTTCGCATTTTTGCTGAAATAACTTTCCTGCCTGATTATTGCGAGTATAAATGAAATTGGAAAATTATATTCGGTCGCGAGTTTTTCAATTTCATCCCTGTATTTCATGGGGAACGCGTTTGTGAAAAACCAGTCTGAGTAACCTTTCTCCAATTGAGCCTGGAAATTTCCGGCTGTGAAATCGCGTGTTTGAAGGATGCCGTCATGAGGGCCTTTGTTGATAAATGCAAGGTAGGATAGAACCATTCGACCGTAGGGATCGTTTTGATTATTTAGAAATTCGTATTCCTTCTCGGCAATGTCGTAACATCCGGCAAGAAAATATTCCCACGCTAGATTGCTCTTGTTTTTGTTTACCGCCGGATATGCTTTGGATGGCTTGATGTGCATATCAACAGGGCATTTTTTTGCAATGAAACTGTAATATGCCAGCGGATGCTCCTCGCAGTATTTTGATCTCCCCTTCCCTATCTTGTTCAGATAGTAGTCGCCTTTTAATCTGTCCTCGTAAAGCGTTCCATTTTCCTTCAGGAGTTTGGCGTATTTTTCAGTTTTAGCTTTCTCCTTATTATAGTGCGACAGGACAACGAGGTAGTTTAATCCCTCGGATGCGTACTTCGAATCGGGGAAGGATTCTGTAAGTTCGCTGTAGTATTTTTCAGCTTTCTTCCGCCATCCGTTCTCGTATGCGATTCTCGCAATTTCCCTGAACGCCCAATCGCTCATTGAGCCTTTTGCTTTTCCAGCGAGAGAGTAATATTTTTCCGCGGATGCGACATCCTTTTTCAGCCCGTACACTTTGCCCATCAGGGTGTAAATCGAGCTTTTGAGTTCCTTGTCATCTGTAAGGGCAATCGCAGCCTTGCACTCTTTTATGCTGGAATTGAACTCCCCTACTCCCTTTTGGCGTTTTGCCAGTATTAATCGCGCGTACGCGAGATTGCTTTTCTCAAGTGTCGGGATGAGTTTGTCGAGAAGTTTCTTTGACTGATGAAACCTGCCGTTTACAACAAGAACGTTGCATGTTTCAAGAAGGACTTCCGACTTGTCGATTGGAATCAGGCCTTTATCCCAATTCTCGTAAACCTGAATCGCGCGCTTGAATATTTCATTATCTGATGGAAAGCGCATAAGAAGGCTGGAAAGCGCACTATCTGCGGATTCCGGTGATGTTACGCGCAAAGCCGTTTCCTGTGCAATTAGAAGTTCCTGCAGGTATTCGGAGTTTTCGCCTTTTTTAATTCCCCTGTCAGCCGCATCAAGCGCCTCTTTGCTTTTACCGGTTTCATGAAGCATTGATGAGAGGTAATAGTACGCAAGCGGCGCAAGACGGGAGTTCTCGTTTTGGCTGATAAATTGATTAAACAAATCAATGCTTTTCGATTTGTCATCATCAGGCATATATGTTTTGGCTAGAAGATAGACTGATGTTTCTGAAAGGACACCGCCATTTTTCGATAAATCCTGGAATATCTTCCTTGCCTCCGTTCGACGACCCTCTTTAAGGAGAAGGTATCCTTTTTGAAATAAGTGTCGAACGTGGATGTATCCAGTATCGCTTAGTTTCAGTATCTTATCGATAATCTTGTAGGCTTCGCCGTAAGTGAACGGTTCGTTCTGGAAGTTACGTTCGACATAGAGCCAGTTTTCCAAATCGCTTCGCAGTGTTTTGTAGCTATTGATTTTTGATTTTAAAGATTTGTATTCATTGCTGTTTTTGTTGGCATTAGACAGGAAATACTCGGCTTCGTGTATTTCGCCTTGAAGAAATGCTGATTCGGCACGATTGATGTCGCTTTTTGAATTGCCCAGTGAGATATTCGTAAATGAATTTAACTGCTGGCGTTGCTTTGCCAGTTCCTCCAGCTGGTACGTATCTTTCCCGGGGAATTTTTTCTGTATGGCTGGCAGGTTGGAAATTATATGGAAAGCAACGAAAATCGCGATTATAAACAGGACGCATGACGCGCAAGTGTATCGGCTCACGCCGCCTGTATCACTCAGAAAAAATATATGAAACGTTGATTGTTTGCCCATTCAATTATTTAAGCTATCCGCACTGGTTGCGGATATCGATAATTCGCTTTTCCTTTAATTCGGTTTCCATGCCTAATCTTTTTAAAATATCATCTGTTGATTCAATAACAATTCTGTTTGGAGCGAATTCAAATCTCTTTGTAAATTCATGCTCTACATCTCGTGTTAAACGGTCTTGGTCGGAATCCTTTTTCAGTGAGACATAAAATGTAACGCAGTCCGTTTCCAGAGGGTCGTTATTCACCTTGCCGATTTCCACCTGCCATTCGATAATCTCATTGAAGGCGTGAATGATCTCGTCAATATCATTCATGTTGACCAGTGTGCCTTTTACTTTCGCAAGATTGAGTTCCTTTTGGTTTGTCAGCCTCGTAAGATTGGAGGTTAATCTTGGAACTGTTCGGCCACAAGCCGGACAGGGCTTGTAGAGAATTCCACCCTCTGCGTAATCGCCTGTCCTGAAGCGAATAACCACACTTCCTCGAGAGTCGATGGATGTATAAACGATTTCACCCGGCTGCCCCTCACCGACCGGCTCACCTGACTCAGTATCGACAACTTCAAATATGCCCATGTCGGGAAAAAGATGGTATCCCATCTGCTCACCCTCGGGACATTCTATGAACGCCATTTTTGCTTCAGTGAAGCCGTAAGTGCTGAGGATTGCGACGTTTTCCGAGCCTCCTGATGATAGAAAACTTCGGAATTTATCGCGATGTCCCTGTGTTGTCCTTTCAGCGCCAAGTGCGATTGATTTAATTGAGCTGAGATCCATTCCTTTTTCAGATGCTATCCTGAGAATGTGATATACATATCCCGGAACACCTGTAATATTGGTTGGTTTCAGAGTTGATATCAGGTTGAGTATTCTGTCAGTTCCGAGTGTTTTACCGCCTCCGGAATGGAATCCGGGCACTCCTGATGATTCGGAGCCGGCGTACACCGCCCAGAATGCCAGATGAGGAGCATAGGGAAACAGGTTTAATAGAAAATCCTTTCCTTTGACCATTCCAGCTACATCATAGAGACGCCGTCCAGCTTCCTTTAATCGGAGAACGTCGTGGCTTGAATATACAAACGGAACCTGTCCGGCGGAACGTCCTGTGGTAGCGGTGAAAAAGACAGGCAGATACTCGTCGAGGATTTGGGATTTTGGCGATTGTCCCCTGATTAATTTACCGGCAATTAATTCTGATTTTCGTTTGGGTGTCAGTTGAGATGAGACAGTATCCGGGTTTGGCTGGAGAATGAACTCGCGTGGTTTTGCAGGAATTTCCTCGGTTGGGACCATGTCCAGCTTTGTGGTAAACGGAAGATGTTTTAAATCATCCAGCGTTTTGAGTTTCTCCACTGGAAATTTGCCATCTTTGTGGAGTCGCGAATAGTGAGGGCTGAACCGGATTACTTGATTCACCAGGAATTTCTTCAACATGCTCAGTTGGTATGAGCGCTGTTTTTCAATTGTCCATTTATCCCAGTTTGACGCAAATCTCATAAGGTGACACCTAGAAATCCCTGAATTAGATATATAGTGACCTCTGAAAAAAGATTGGATTCCGGCTTTCGCCGGAATGACATACTACCGGAATGACATACTACTGTCATTCCGGGCTTGACCCGGAATCTATATTTTTTTCGCTTATAAAAGCTAGCATTATTTCTTCCTTTTTCAGATACCCCTAAATATATATCGCCTACTGAAAAGCCTTAAGTTTGAATTTGCTTTTTATCTTTCCTTCTTCGTCGTAATCAACAACAAGAAGATCTCGTTTTTCCTCAAATGGATAGAACAGTTTTAAGGTGTCCTTTGTCCGAGTAAAAAAAACATGGTTAAGATTGTATCCAAGAAAAACCTCTTTTGGCAACTCGATAGAAAGCAGATTGAAAAAGAGGAATTCCTCTTTCATCGACCAGTCGAGAATAGACAATCCACGAAGATCAGGTTCGCCTCTGATGCCCTCCCTGAATCCGAGCACTGAGCCGTAAACGCCATCGTCCCGGATAAAACTCTTCCCAGCGAGCGGTTGGAAAAAAGATTGTGAATCCGGGTTTTTTGGAAACCACGGAACCTCCAATTCCTTGTGGTTGATTAGTTTTCCGTCCTTATCAAGTTCGAGAGCCGAAAAATATTCACCACGCGACCACTCATCGCCTGATACTTTCATATTACCAATCAATAGTATTTTTTCATCCTTCAGTGCGAAAAGATTCCTGCCATAGTAATGCTGAAATCTTCCTCCCATAGCGTTTTCAGGAAAGATATTTTTTAACTCACGAATTCTGCGAAGGATGCCTGAATCGTCGAATTTATGCAATTCAAGAATATTATTCAGAACCCAAATGTCTCCCTCAGGTGATACATCGAAATCTTTCAGTTTGAATCCCGGAGGAAATATTAAGACACCTTTATTTCCGAACTCCCTGTCCTGCCTGCCAGTTTTATCGATGCGGACAAGCTGAAGGTCTGCACCCATTATGAAACCTTCCTTGCCGGGAAGGAGGACATATATGTAACCATCCTGAGAGTGAACGAGCTTTAGAGGAAATGGTTCGCAGCAGAAATTTGGAAGAACAAGTTTGAACTTTTTTCGATTTTCACCATCAGCGGTAAACGCTTTAAGATGCGGCCTGTCAGTAACCCAGTGAATCGCGATAACGTAAATGCTGCCGTCATCGTCAATAACAACATCCCTAAGAGGATAATCGTCACCCTGCGGAATTATGGTTCCTCTGGCTACTGCGCTTGTGATGAGTAATCCAAGAAGACTCGCTGCCAGAAGGAATGTAATTGTGATTCTAAACGCTTTTTTCATTATAATTAATCCTGAAATTACATAAATTGCTTTGCTATAACCAGTCGCTGGATCTCGTTTGTGCCCTCGAATATATGCGTGCATTTAATATATCGGAGCAAAAGTTCCACGGGATATTCCTGCATGTAACCGTACGCGCCCATAACTTGGACAGCTTCGGAGCATACTTCGTTCGCGAAATCGGTTGACATTAATTTAGCGATTGCCGCCTCTTTTGTGCATGGCGATCCCTTGCTTTTCAACCACGCAGCTTGTCTCATTAGAAGAGATGATGCTTCAATTTTTGCCGCCATGTCCGCAAATTTAAACTGCATTGATTGGAATCGGATTATCTCTTTTCCGAACTGAAATCTTTCTTTTGCGTATTTCAGCGATTCATCGAAAGCTCTTCGCATTACACCAGTTGCGTTTGCCGCGATTCCAATACGGCCGCCATCAAGCGCGCCAAGCGCGATGCTCAATCCTATTCCCTCATCACCGACGCGATTTTCCTCTGGCACAAAAACATCCTCTAGAATAACCTGGCTTGTTATTAGGCCATTTCCGCCCATTTTCTTTTCAGGTTCACCAAAGCTTAAACCATCCCAGCCTTTTTCCACAATGAACGCTGTAATTCCTTTTGCTTTCAATTCAGGATCAACAGTAGCCATGACAAGAATATAATCGGCGGCTTCGCCGAAAGTAATCCATGCTTTTGTTCCGTTTATTACATATCCCCCATCTTTTTTCACAGCTCTTGTCTTGATTCCAGCGGCATCTGAACCATAGTCAGGTTCACTGAGAGCGAAAGCGAATAGTTTTTCGCCAGCGATGCATTGCGGAACATATTTTTCAGATAGCTCTTTTGAACCCCAAGTGTGTGTGGCGTGAGTTGACATCGTGTGTACGCCCATCATCAAGCCTGAATTGAAGCATCCTTTGGCTATTTCCTCCAGCACTATTGCATAGGTCAGGAAATCCAGTCCCAATCCGCCTGATTCTTCGGGAAAGATGATCCCATAGAAACCAAGTTCACCGAATTGCTTGAAGATATCCCACGGATGAGCATGAGCATCGTCAATCTCAGCCATTCTTGGAGCAAGTTCATTCGCAGCGAAATCCCTTGCCAAATCTCTTATTTGTTCACTTGTTTCATCTAGAGCGAAGTCCATATTCCGAGAAACCTCCCATGGAAATAAGTAATTATAGCATGATTAATTTGAGGTCGTAGCAAAAGTGGCATGAATCGTAAGTGAATATCGATTCGTTCTATCCGTAAAAAGGGGACAGTCCACATGAGTCTTCAAATCTGATGTTATTAATATACTATGCTGTAATCCCTTATTTATACTGTGTTTATTCACATGTTTGGGACAGTCCCCTTTTTACTACCTTCGTGGAGTATTCCCAGTTATTTCTATTTTCGTTCCATAAAAAAAACCGGCAGGTTATGCCGGTTTGATAATTTCAAGAAACTATTCAGTTATATTGACGCTACCCAACCAAGGTTTGCGTAATCCATCGCTCTTTCAGAAACACGAAGCCTTTTGTAGAAAACCTCGCCATTTCGAACTATGGTAATTGCAAATGTTTCGTCTTCTTCCATGGCAAGAATTAGCTTCTCAAGTTGTTTTTGAGTTCTCAAAAGGATACCGTTAATTTCAAGAATCAGGTCACCCTTTCGTATTCCTGCACGCGCCGCAGGTGATGTAGCAGCTACGTCATCAATCAGCACGCCGACAATGCCGTAAGGCTCATCAGTGTCCGGATTAATTTCCTTCACCGGAATTCCCAAATACACCGCAAGTCGTTTGTCCAAATTATTGTATGGGAAAACGCCAAACCATGGATGAAATATTTCTCCACGTTCATACAATTGATCAAACAGATCTTTCATCAGGTTGGAAGGAACAGTGTAGTTCATATCCTCCTTACCCGCAGAAAGACGGTTAACGACAGCGATAACCTCTCCATTTCTATTAAAAACGGGGCCGCCATAGTTGCCGCGAGTGATTGATGCGTCAATTTCAATAGCGTCTGAAATAAGCACGCCATCAAAGTTATGGGGACCTGCAAGCCTTAAATCCCTGAAGTTGGTAACGAATCCGTAAGTGAGAGTTTTGTCAATTCCACCCGCGGGGTCGCCAACGACAACAACAGGATCACCACGAAGGATATCGGTTGAATCTCCCCATTGAATTGGATTGAATTCTATTCCTTCCGCATCAGGATCATCGATTTTTAAAAGAGCGATATCGAAAAAATCATCAGTTGCCACGACATCAGCTTCATACTCATCCTCACCGATAGTGACCTTGACGATTTCACTTTCCTCAACCGTTCCAAGGTATGTCAGGATATAGCCATCTTCAGTTACGATGAAACCTGTTCCACCAGAGGTTAGAATGGTTTTTGTGTATGCTGAATATCGGCCATAACCTGAGTATGGCAATTCCACTGATGTAATGCTGACCATTGAGTCTTTTACTTTTTCAAAAACCGAGATTGACGGGAAATCATCACGGATTTGTGCCGGGTCAACCTGCGAAAAAGCAGGAAGGCTAATGGTTATTATTGCTGTTGAGATCAGCGCTAAAAGAATAAATCTGTATATGCGCAACATGGATTAAATGACCTCCACCGATAATGGATAATTATCTATGAATCCTACTATAATTTAACTCTTTAATAAAATAACGTCATTCAAAGGTTACACTTGAAACTAGTAAGTAAGTGTCGCCTGATATGGTTTCGTGTAATTCACCATTGAGTAAGTATTGACGCGAACAGAATCGTATCGAACTTTCTTCTCGGCGAGTTCAACAGTAATTGGCGCCATACCCAAACCATTACGTTCAACCATGACTGTAATTTCCTGTCCAATTCGTCCATTTTTTCGTAGCACGGGCGTCCCGCCCGTGCCT
>CBDURE010000008.1:0-49591 GCA_965369605.1 uncultured bacterium | reverse complement strand
GAAAAGATAATCTGGCTCAATGGTGATTTCGTTGAGATGTCAAAAGCAAATATCTCGTCCTTGAATAGAGGAGATGAAAATGCCAAAGGCTTGTTTGAAACGATTCGAGTGGATAAAGGGTATGTGTTTTTTTTGAATGAGCATCTGGACAGGCTTGGCAAATCGGCGAAATATTTTAAAATCAACCTGCCAGACATCAACTGGAAAACGATAATTAACCAGACGCTTGAGGAAAATTCGCTGGCTGAATCAATTGTGCGCCTTAAAATTGTTCTGGCAAGTGAGAAAATACAAAATCCGGAAATGCCTGACAACGATGAACCAAACGTTATAGTTACCTGCGAGGAATATACGCAGCCATCCAATGCTGAATATGCAAGAGGTTGGTCGCTCAAAACATGCGATACATCTTTCGCTCCATTATTATCAGCTCATAAATTGCTGGAGCTCTCTTTTTTTCATGATGCTCGACAGTCTGCGCTTTTTGACAGAATGCATGATTCAATTATTCTCGATAGCGATGGCTATGTATCGGAAACATCAATTTGTTCCCTCTTATACTTTTACAATGACTCCTGGTTTGTTCCGGACAGCGATTATCAACTGCCGGGAATCACATTGGATAAAACAATCCATTACCTGGAAAAATATGGCGCGGAAGTAATAAGGAGGCCTACTTCTGTCATGCATCTACTGTGTTCCGATGCGGTTTTCGTCCTGAATTCACTTGTCGGTGTAATGCCGGTTTGTGACATCGATAGAGAAGAAGTCTACGATATTGATCCTGTACTGGCAGAATTTCTGAGAAAAAAACTATTTTCCTGCAGCGTTTGACAATTTGGCGCCGTCTCTATAACGAGTACACAGAAAAATAATAATGGAGACCTTTGAAAGCGAATCATTTTTTGTTTTTTCTAAAGGTTCTGATGGTGCTAAAATGCAAACTGAAAAACAAGTCAGGCAGGATTCATTAATGCAAAAAGCGCAGGACGTTCTTAAAAGCAGATTTGGCCATACGGATTTCCTTCCGGGGCAAAAGCAATCGCTCGAATCAATATTCAACGGCAGGAGTCTTCTTGCAGTAATGCCGACCGGGGGCGGGAAATCGCTCCTGTATCAGCTGCCATCAATCATGATGAATGGCATTACGCTTGTAGTGTCGCCGTTAATCGCCTTGATGAAAGACCAGGTGGATGAACTTACGCGAAAAGGCATTCCCGCTGTTTATGTAAATTCAAGCCTGTCAACCGAGGAACAGAATGCTCGACTGCAACGCTGCATGAACGGGGAGATAAAACTCCTCTATATCGCCCCTGAAAGATTTCGCAGCGAAGCTTTTCTCAGAATGTTGAAAAATCTGAAAATCGTAAGAATGGCGGTTGATGAGGCGCATTGCATTTCAGAATGGGGCCATGATTTCCGCCCCGATTACCGCTACCTGAATAAATTCCGTGAAATAATGGGGAATCCGCTCGTTACCGCCCTAACAGCAACCGCGACACCGCGAGTCCAAAAAGACATTATAACCTCGCTCGGGTTTTCAGTTGAAAATGTGGATATTCACATTCACGGTTTCGACAGGGAAAATCTTGAGCTCAAAGTGGTGGAGGCTTTCAAGGAAAGAGAGAAAACGGAATTTGTTCTTAAGTGGATTAAAGAGAACAAAGGCTCAGGGATAATTTACGTTGGAACTCGTAGAGTCGCCCGGGATTTGGGGGAATCGTTGAGGCTTGTCGAGCCGAATATCGCTGTTTATCATGCGGGGCTTGAGGCGCATGAACGCACTGCGGCTCAGGACGCTTTCATTTCATCCAGGGCGAGAGTGGTTGTCGCGACCTCTGCATTCGGGATGGGAATTGACAAACCGGATGTCCGATTCGTTATTCATTACAACTATCCCGGCTCGGTTGAACAATACTATCAGGAAATAGGCCGTGCCGGCCGTGATGGCTTAACTTCTCACTGCGTACTGCTTCATTCCTATGCTGACAAGCGGCTTCGTGAATTTTTCATAGACTTGAATTACCCAGCCCCCGACATCATCGGGCAAGTCTATCGAACTATTTGGAGTATCAAAGCGAATCCAATAACGATGCAGAACAGTGAAATCGCTGAACTGGCAGGAAATAAAATCAAGGATTACCATGTCGCGGCTGCAATCAGGCTTCTCAACAACGCTGGTATGACTAATTCAATTATACGTGGGCGCGTGGTTGAGAAACTAATCGAAACTCCACCGCTATTTGAGAAAGTGCCCATAGACTGGCGGCATTACAGGATGCTTAGGCAGGTTGAAGAGGACAAACTTCGCGCAATGCAGGAATTCATTTTATTCAATGGATGCCGTCGCGGATATATCCTGCGCTACTTTGGTGAAAAGGATTCATTCAAATGCGGTACTTGTGACAGATGCCGGAAACCATCAAACGCTGATAACAATTCCTCATCCGTTATTCAGTCAAATCCTGCGATAGCCATGCCTGTGCTTGTTTGCGTTAAACACCTGCGATTTCCGTTGGGGAAAGGGAGACTGACTCAAATCGTTACCGGGTCACGCGATGCTGATATCTTAAAATGGGAGGCGGATAAAAATCCCGCTTATGGAATAGTTTACCAAAGTCAGTTTATGGTTAAGGAAACGATAGACAATATGATGCGCGAGGGATTAATCCAGCGTGTCAGCAAATCGGATTACGCTGTTTTGGAGCTTACCCAGCGGGGACGTCAAATCGCTGATTCAATTAATATTGGGAAACTGCTGTCTGAAAGCAAGAATATGCCTTCAAGTGCCGCGCATGGCAGCATCGAGAATGAGGAGAAGATTAGGTTAGCGGCGTTAAAATGCATCGATAAAATTCAAGAGCCAATTGGAGTGCACAAAGCGGCAGCGATTCTAACAGGATCAAAGGCAAAATGGATTGTTCCATCAGGCGCGGATAAACTGGATGTTTACGGCAGGTTTGACACAACTCAGGAACATGTCCGCGAGGTGATTATCTCAGCCCGTGAAAAAGGTTTCCTTAAAACGGTTAAAATCGATGATTACCCGTTTCTTGAATTAACCGAAAAAGGACAAAATGAACTTGGCGGGGCGAAAGGCAAGTCAATATCATAATTTGCAGGGGCGCTTCTTGGAATCTGTCTCAGAACCTCCAAACAGAAAGATAAACATAATTCGAGCGTAAGCAGCAGTTAAGAAACTATAGGTTTTAAATGTAACCCGGCATCCCTTTGCCGGGGAAACAGGTGGCTATCTCACGCAAAGCCCCGGTGAAGGGACACCGCGGTGAAGGGACACCGGGTTACAATTGGTGATTAAACCTAATGAGAATAATTCGCTTTGTCGAGAATAGATTCTTCGCTGCGCTCAGAATGACAAACTTCCATGCCGATAATGGAGTTCTGAGACAGATTCATCGGGTGCGTCCCTACAAATATCCTGGCTTTCACAATTATTTATTCTGCAATCCACGACTGCCAATTGCAGCCATGACATTCTGGAATTCACACTCAACCTTGTCAATCAGCTTGTTTGCATTTTCAAGATTGCCTTTAGAGGAATGAAATTCAATCTCCAGGGCAATTTGCTCAATATTCTTAGCCGCGACATTTCCTGCCACTCCTTTCAACGTATGAGCGATTTTTCTCATGGTGCTTGCGTCGTTTTCGGATGAAGCACTTCTCATGCTGCTGATTGTCTCAGTCGCACTGCCTGTAAACATCTCAAGGACATCCATTATTAATTCCCTGTCTTCAAGACGTTCTTCCAAAGATTGCCAGTCGAGTGTACTGTTTTCTGAGTCATAATTCATTTTTAAATTCCCGCTTTTTACAGTTGTATTAGATAAATATTTAGAAATCATATCTCCCAGTTCAGCAGGCTTGACAGGTTTGGGAAGATAATCATCCATGCCCGCCTTAATGCATTTTTCTCTATCACCTTTCATCGCATGAGCAGTCAATGCGACGATTGGAATATCATGGTTTAACACTTTTGAGTCCTTTGACCTGATATACATTGTTGCCTCCAAGCCGTTCATTTCAGGCATCTGAACATCCATCAAGATCAGGTCATATTGTATGTTCTCAAGTTTTTTAACCGCTTCAATGCCGTTGGCAACAGAATCTGCCTTATATCCAAGATTCTCAAGCATCTTCAAGGCAACTTTCTGGTTAATCAGGTTATCCTCTGCCAGAAGGATATGCATGTTTTGTTTGTTGCTCACTGGGATTGCCTCCTTTGGCGCCTTTTCCACAGTTGATGAACTGGATGCCTTTTCTGCTTTATTAATTGAATTAATTAGTGTTTTGGCAAGATACGTTTGTTTGATTGGCTTGGTCAAATATCCCGCAAAACCATCTTCCTTATAGAGTCGCTCATCACCATGCCGGCTGATTGATGTCGCAAGAATCAGAATGGTATCTAGAATCCTTAAATCCTCCTTGATTTTATGGCAGAGAGTTTCACCATCCATTACAGGCATCTGCATGTCGATAATTGCCAGTTTAAACGGTTCTTTTCTCTCATAGGCAGCCAGCAGTATTTCAAGCGCCGCGGCACCGCTCTCAGCCTCTTCAATTCGGCAATTATACGATTTCAACTGCTCTCTTAAAACACGACGATTAAGCGCGATATCATCCACAATCAGAATATTCATGTCCCTAAGAATTTTAGGGAGCTCACTCGATAATTCAGCTGTTTCTTCCTGTAGTTCAAACCTGAGATTGAACCAAAAAGTGGAGCCTTTTCCCGGTTCGCTTTCGACGCCGATTTCACCATCCATCATCTCGATGAGTTGCCTGCTTATTGCGAGACCAAGTCCTGTTCCGCCGAACTTTCGTGTTGATGACGCATCCGCTTGTGTGAACTTGTCGAAAATCAACGCTTGTTTCTCTTTGAAAATTCCAATCCCCGTATCCTCAATTGAGAATTTAAGATTTGCATGTGATTCCGTGAGTTCTTCCAGTCTTACACGAGCCAGAATATGGCCATTATCGGTGAATTTTACTGAATTCCCGATCAGGTTTGCAAGTACTTGCCTGAGACGTATTGGATCTCCTTTTAAGTATGAGGGAACATCCTGGTCAACAAGTAAAATGAATTCAACATTCTTATCCTGGGCTTTTACTGCGAGCAGATCGCAAAGCTCCTCAAGATTGTTTCTCAGGCTAAAGTCAATCGTCTCCAGATTCATATTACCGGATTCAATTTTTGAGTAATCGAGAATATCATTGATAATTGCCATTAATGCATTAGCGCTGTTAATAACCGTTTCAGCGAAATCTTTCTGCTCCTCGTTTAACTTAGTATCCAGCAACAGGCCTGTCATCCCCATGATTCCGTTCATCGGGGTTCGAATCTCATGGCTCATGTTAGCCAGGAATTCACTCTTGGCGACATTTGCCGCATTCGCTTTCTCAGTCAGTTGATTAGCAACAACAATCGCATGTTCCAATTTCCGAGTGCGCTCCTCAACTCGATTTTCCAGTTCCTCGTTCATTTCCGCTAACTGTTCAGCTGCTCTTTTACGATCTGATATATCAATGAATGTCTCAAGCAGGCAGGGTTTATCATCAAGTGTGATTTGCTGTACCCTCTTTACAATATCAAGTTTCTCTCTATTTGCTTTCAAAAGAATCCTTTCCGTATTGTCAACTTCCTGTCCAAGGTCTAGAATTGGACACTCGTTCTCCTGAGCTGGACACAGGAATTTGTGGCATTTGTTGTTTAAAATCTGATTCCTGTCCAGGCCAATAATTTCACATGCTGCTGGATTCGCAAATATTATTTTTCGTGTTGCAGTATCAACGATCATTACACCAGCTTGAACAAAATTCATTATTTCATTTATACGTCTCTCACTGGCTCGAAGGGATGCTTCCGCTTCCTTTCTCTCTTTTAAAATCATGCTGATCTGCTTGATGGTAAAAATAAACACCATTAATCCGGCAAGCAGAATTACAGCAGTCACAATGTAACGAATAGTTGCGGTTTGATGTACTATGACGTCTTGTTCTTTCTCCAACCGTTCGATTTCAAGATTGGTTTCGTAAAAGATCCTGTTTGTTATTTCACTGCATCGATGTTGAATTGACTCCGCCTGTTTCATTATGAGACTGATATTTCTATCAGCACGGATAAATTCAGTTTCAGTTGATGCGTTTGCTTTGTTAATTATTTCTTTTTCAAGAGTGGACGCGAGCATTTGGAAATCAGCAATCTGGGGCGTAAGTTCCAGAACCTCAATAACATAACCCGCATCTTCCGTCTGCTTAAAAGAGATATGCTGATGTATTTTATCCGTATCAATGAAATTAACAGGGATTACATAATCAAAATCCCCACCATTTTGAAGAATATGCAGGACGCTTTCAATGTTCTCGATTGACATTTCAATTTCGCTATTTTGAACATCGGCAATTCCAATGTCATTTGCGGATGCCATCTGCCCCAGTTTCATTTCAATATTAAGCAGTTCCTTGAGGACTACTTCACCAAGAGAACTTCGCGCGACTTGGTTTTCATATTCATCAATATGATTATGGAACTGCCTGTGTGAATTTTCTCCGATTCCAATAAAAATTGCGCAAGCAACAATAAACATCGCAGCCATAATGGTAATTTGGCGCTTGATCGGTTCTTGAAAAATATCCTTCATATCAAAATCTCCCTTTTGCAATTCCAAAAAAACGCTTCATTATTCGCTCATAAAACTAATAATCATCATGCACGACACACTAACCATGCGGAATGCGTGATGCATCACTACGCATCGATTCTTTTCATCTCAATCAGGTTATCTCACCAGCTGGGCAACGTTCAAGCAGAGCACGACTACACTCTTTGAATTTGTCAAAACACCGTTTCATTACAAAGCTCCTTTCAACTTCCAAGTGTTTAAGAAAAGCCAATCTCACAATAGTGATGTTGTCATGAGATAACTATCACTAGTGATTTACAATATAATATCCACATTGGCATCGTTATATTGCTAATCAAATTAATGTGAAACATAAATTGTGAAAAAAAACTTTTCCCCGGACGAGGCAAGGGCGAAGACGGAGTTTTGTCGTTGCTGCGATTTGGTCCCAATTAATTTATTAGTCGCAGTTTAAGTTTTGGCACTTCATTAAAATGTGTGGTTGAGTTTAGAATGAGTAAAAAAAGGGGACTGTCCCAACCATGTGAATAAACACAGTATAAATAAGGGGTTACAGCATAGTATATTGATAACATCAGATATGAAGCCTCATGTGGACTGTCCCCTTTTTTTACGGGGCAAATAACCCTCACAATTTATTGAAGCGCCAGTTTTTTTAGCTGACTTGATTTAACCGATAGGTTATGATTAGAACCTACAGATAGCTGTGATTTGATAAAAAAGGATTTAATTGCATAAATGGAAAAATATAGAATAAGCAATCTTAAATATCTGGAAGCGGAGAGCATTCACATTCTCAGGGAAGTTGTGGCTGAGTTCGAGAATCCTGTCATGCTCTATTCAGTCGGCAAGGATTCCTCTGTCATGGTTCGCCTGGCGCAGAAGGCTTTACATCCGGGTAAACTGCCATTCCCACTTCTTCATGTGGACACAACGCGCAAGTTTCCCGAAATGTATGAGTTTCGCGATAAATTCATAAAGGAAATCGGCGCCGACCTTAGAGTTTACACAAACCACGAAGCGATAAACAACAATATCAATCCGTATGATTCAGGCACAGTCAAGTGCTGTTCACAATTAAAAACGCAGGCTTTGCTGGATGCTCTTGAGGAAGGCAGCTATGACGCCGCTTTCGGAGGCGGTCGACGCGATGAAGAAAAATCGCGAGCGAAAGAGAGAGTCTATTCCTTCCGCGATGAGCATGGGCAATGGGATCCGCAAAACCAACGCCCCGAACTGTGGAATCTCTACAACAGCCGCATCAACAGGGACAAAAGTGAAAACATTAGAGTTTTCCCCCTGTCAAACTGGACTGAACTCGATATCTGGCACTATATCAAACTGGAAAGTATTCCGATGAATCCTCTTTATTACGCTGCGGAAAGGGAAATCGTTCGACGAAACGGCTTTTTAATTCCGTATTACAAAGACAAAGTTCCGCTCAAGTCAGGCGAAAAAATAGAGAAAATTATGTGCCGGTTCAGAACTCTTGGATGCATCGACTGCACCGCCGCGATTGAATCATCAGCAACAACGATAGATGAAATAATTCAGGAGATGATGCTGGTTAGAAAATCGGAGCGGATAACAAGAATTATCGACCACGACCAGGACAGTTCAATGGAGCAGAAAAAGAAGGAGGGGTATTTCTAAAATGAACGAAACTGACGTACAGGAACTGCTCCGCCAAACTCAGGAAGCTGACCTTCTCAGATTCACAACCGCAGGCAGTGTCGATGATGGCAAATCCACGATGATTGGCAAGCTGATTTACGACAGCAAGGGGATTTATGAAGACCAGCTGGAATCTGTAATTCAAGCCTCAAAAAGTTTGAATCGCGATGATATCGACATCGCGCTTTTGCTGGATGGCCTTCGCTCCGAGCGTGAGCAGGGGATTACCATAGATGTCGCCTACCGATATTTCTCCACTCCCAAACGGCGATTCATTATCGCGGACACTCCCGGACATATTCAGTACACACGAAATATGGTCACAGGAGCATCCACGGCGAATCTTGCTGTAATTCTAATCGATGCGAAAAACGGCGTCCTGACCCAGAGCAAACGCCACGGATTCATAGCATCGCTGCTTGGCATTCCGCATATAATCGTAGCTATCAACAAGATGGATCTTGTGGACTATGACAAAGCGGTCTTCAACGAAATACGAAAAACCTACAGCGAATTCGCAGCCAAATTGAATATCACAGACCTTGTTTATATTCCAATGAGCGCGCTTAAAGGCGACAATGTCGTAAATAAAAGCGAAAATATGCCGTGGTATAAGGGCGTTTCACTGCTACACCATCTGGAGAATGTATATATAGGCAGCGACAGAAACCTCATCGATTTCCGTTTTCCGGTGCAGTATGTAAATCGACCTAATCAGGAATTCAGAGGTTACTGCGGACAGGTAGTATCCGGTGTTATTCGAGTTGGCAGCGAGATTATGGTGCTGCCATCCGGGAAAAAGAGCCGTGTCAAGCGTATCGCCACCTATGACGGCGATATCGAATACGCTTTCCCACCGCAGTCGGTTTCACTTTGCCTTGAGGATGAAATCGATATCACTCGCGGTGACATGATCGTTCATCCGAGAAACCTTCCCAAACTCGAACGTGAATTTGAATCGATGCTTGTCTGGATGTCCGATGAACCCTTGCGATTGAACAAGCAGTATCTGATAAAGAACTCAACGAACGTAGTGCGAGCGCGAATCAGTGAATTATTCTACAGGGTTGATCCCGATGATTTGCATCGTGAGGATGCCGACACACTTCAGCTAAACGAAATAGGGCGAGTGGTAGTGGATCTTTTCAGGGCTATTCCGTATGATGAATACCGTAAAAATCGCGCTACCGGCGGGTTCATAATAATAGACCCAATGACAAACGCGACACTTGGCGCAGGCATGATTATCGACCGCTCACGATATCGTGCGTCAGTCGGAAATGCTCAAAAGAAAATTGTCAGTAAAAATATATCGCGAAAATCCGGTGAAGTAACAGACACAGACCGCCAAAGGCTGCTCGCACAGAAACCGGTTACAATCTGGCTTACAGGACTCAGCGGATCAGGTAAATCCACAATCGGTTATGAAATCGAGAAACGCCTTGTCGATGATGGCCACGCGTGTTATGTCCTCGATGGCGATAATGTCCGTCACGGTTTAAACCGAGATCTGGGATTCTCACCGAAGGACAGAAAAGAGAATATTCGACGAATCGCCGAAGTGGCCAGGTTATTTAACGAATCGGGAATGATAGTTATAACATCGTTCATATCCCCATATCGCGCCGATAGGGAATCCGCGCGGAATATAATCGGCGAGGAAAGATTCTATGAAATCCACATCGATGCTCCTGTTGAGATTTGCGAGGAACGAGATCCGAAAGGACTGTATAAAAAGGCGAGAGCCGGAGAGATTCCTGAATTTACAGGTGTAAGCGCACCATACGAAGTGCCCGAAACGCCATCACTGCGAATTGCAACTGACAAACTGGATGTTCGGGAATCGGTAGATGCTGTTATCGCGATGCTGACCGAGAAAGGAATTCTTAACGAGTAGGGTTATCAGATTACTTAACCTTCAAAAAGACATGGATTCTCGTTTTCACCAGAATGACAAATTCAAGTCATTTGTCATTCCGGGCTTGAGGTTATGTGATTTCGAGATTGAAGTTATGTCATTCCGGGCTTGAAGTTATGTGATTTCGGGCTTGAAGTTATGTCATTCCGGGCTTGACCCGGAATCCATTTTCGTTCATGCGCCTAAATAGCAACATCTATATCTTGAAACTGTCTCACAATTTTCCAAATGGCAAATCACTTTCCCAAAATAGCGGATTTAAAAAGCAAATTACAAGGTGGCAATCTTGACGCCGTTTTCATCCGAGGAGCCAGCGGAACATTCCTGGTAATGATTGCCAGTAAAGCCATTTCATTTGGAGTGCAGGTTCTTCTTGCAAGAATGCTCGGTGTGGACCAATACGGCATTTTCTCCCTGGTCATTGCCTGGCTGATAATACTTCTTCTACTCGGGAAACTGGGTATAGACACAACATTGTTGAGGTTTGTCGCAGCGTACCGTGCCAATGAGGAATGGGGACTTCTCAAGGGCGTTTTAAGAACCGGGAATTTAATTGCGTTTATAGCAAGCATATCAGTGGGAATCATTGTCGCGCTTGCGGTTTTTGCTTTGGGAGAAAATATTGCCGCTGACTTGAGAATGACCTTCTGGATAGGATGTATGGTGCTGCCTGTAATGGCGCTTGTTCAGGTCAGGCAGGCGATTTTGCGCTCAATGCAGAAAGTGATCCATGCCGTAATTCCTGAGCTAATAATCCAGCCTGTTTTATTGGCAATATTTATACTTATCATCATGCTGTTTGACAGGTCACTGGATGCCTTCTCAGCTATGATTCTGCATTTCACTGCGTTCGCCGCAGCATTGGTTATAATCTCACGCTGGACAAATCGAATTGTATCATCCGAAATTCAGGGAGCCTCGGAGGAAATTCGCCTAAAAGAGTGGATAAACGTAATGCTTCCGCTTCTTATGATGTCAGGATTTAATGTGATTAACCACAGAGTGGATGTCATCATGGTTGGATTCTTCAAGGGAACGACGGATGTCGGGATATATTCAGCGTCAGTTCATTTGGCGAATTTCATGGTACTGGGTTTGATAGCTGTTAATCAGATTGCGGCGCCGTTGATTTCACACCTGTATACTCAAAATAAAAAAAAGGAACTTCAACGGATGGCATCTCTGTCAGCGCTTGGTATTGCTATATTCACAGTGCCGGCAGCGATTATCATGGTGTTTTGCGGCACATGGCTGCTTGGACTTTTCGGGGGAGAGGGGGATTTCAAAGCTGGATATGGCGCACTGCTTTTCCTTGTTGCCGGACAAAGCGTTAACGCCCTTACCGGGTCAGTTGGCTATCTCCTCACAATGACAGGCTATCAGAAAGAAGCTGCAATTGTTATGGGGATTACAGCTTTAATTAACATCACACTTAATGTTATCCTTATACCGAAGATGGGTCTAAATGGAGCTGCAATTGCGACGATGATAAGCACGATGGTCTGGAAATTTGCAATGTACGTCATCGTCAGAAGGAATCTTAAAATCGACCCATCCATTATCGGACTGTTTGGAAGGCGAAATCGAAATGAACAACATTGATAAAACAGACAATACTCCATCCTATTTCTTCTGCATCGGATGCCAGAAAAGCGGAACCACGATTCTCGCGCGATTACTCGACCAGCATCCCGATATCGCTTGCTTGTGGGAAGCGTATTTCCTGAATCCAAAAAATACATCAAGTGTTTTCAATCCTGAATCAGATGCCTGGAGCAAGCACGGTTATTCAAAAGATGATGTTACGCAGTGGTTCTCAAGGCTGAAATCCTCAAATCCTTTTTCAATCAAATCCCGAATAACACATAAAATCACCGGACAGTTTTCATTTCCAATGCAGCCCTACAAAGAGGTAATTACCGAGGCGCTGAATGACTTTGCATCAAGATGCAATGTTAAAGTAGTCGGCGATAAATGGCCCTGGTACATTGAGTTCCTGGATCAGATGATAACTGCTTTCCCGGGCGCTAAATATATCTATACTGTTCGAGACCCACGCGGCATCTGGAATTCCGCACAACGTTTTAAAGATAGAAATCGCGGCGATGAAATCCTGAATGAAATGCTTGTGAAGGATAAAAAAATCTCTCAGCTGCTCAAACGTGATGATTTTTACACTGTTCGTTATGAGGACCTTATCTGCAAACCTGAGGAAACCTGCAAAGACCTCTATTCGTTTTTAGGCTGCGGTTATTCCGATGACTATTTAAAATACAGCAGCGAAAATGACCCATATCCTGAAAGATGGAACTGGGTGCCGGAAGCCAGCGGTAAACTTGACCCTGAAATAACTGTCAAGTGGAAGAAGAAAATGTCATCTGGCGAAATCAAAAAAGTCAATTCCACATCTGGCGTATTCATTGAGAAATACGGTTACGAGAAATAGTTAATAAGTTAGCAGGTTAGTAAGTTAGTAGGTTGATTAACATTATATTTAAATAACACCATGCTTTTGCGTGGTGCTTTCAATTGGCACAATGACTGAAAAACAGACAACTGAGAATGAAAGCAGCCTTATAAAACTCATTGAAAGCATGCCTGTTTTACTGAATGCAATGGATTCCGATGGGAATTTCATTTTCTGGAACAAGGAATGTGAACGGGTTACAGGTTATCGCGTCGATGAAATAATCAACAATCCAAACGCGCTTAATATCCTCTATCCTGATAAAACATATCGTGAACAGCTATTGTCAGAATGGGCTGAACGCGGGGATGATTTTCGAGATTGGGAGATGAATTTAACATGCAAGGATGGCACTATAAAAACAATAAGCTGGTCAAACATCTCAAAAAAGGTTTCTATTAAAGGGTGGGCATCCTGGAGTATTGGGGTGGATGTTACTGAGCGAAAACAAAGGGCGGAATTGACGCGAATTCAGCATAATCTTGGAATTGCCCTTGCTGATGAGACCGACTATGAAAAGGCGTTGGAAATCAGTCTCAGGGCGGCAATTGATGCAGCCGGAATGGATTGCGGTGGAATCTACATCGTTGATGAAAACACAGGTGCTTTGGAACTTGTTTTTCATGAGGGATTGCCTACTAAGTTTGTTGATGCCGCGGGCAGATTTGATGCGGATTCACCTCAAACAGTTAAGGTGATGGAAGGCAATCCTATGTATTCCTCACATAAGGAACTCGGATTCCCGATTGAAAAAAGAAAAGAGGAAAATCTTCGTGCAATTGCAATTGTACCGGTTAAACACGAGGGTCGAGTCATTGGCTGCCTCAATATTGCTTCTCATGAAATTGAAGTTTTTCCGCATTTCTCCAGAACAGCTGTTGAAACAATAACAGGCCAGATTGGTCTCTCAATTGCTCGAATCAGGGGAAGGGAAAAATTAAAAGCTGAGCACAAGCAGCTGTTAGCCATCTTTGACAGTGTTAACGAAATAATCTACGTCGCTGATTCGAACACATACGAGATACTTTATGTGAACATGCATTGTAAGAAAGTATTTGCGAGAGATCCCGTTGGTGAAAAATGCTATAACGTATTGCAAGGATTTAACAAGCCCTGTGATCCTTGTGTGAACGAATTATTAATGGAGGATTTTGAAAAGCCCCATTACCGAGAATACTACAATCCTACGCTTAAAAGACACTTCATGGCGCATGACCGAATGATTAAATGGCCGGATGGCCGTAATGTGCATTTTGAATTAGCGGTTGATATCACAGATCGCAAAAGGTTTGAAGAGGAATTAACCAAAGAACGCGATTTTGCTGAAAACCTTGTGGCTACAGCAAATGTGATAATTCTTGTTCTGGATGTTAAAGGAAAAATTCTATTATTAAACCCATATATGGAGAATATCTCAGGATATAAAATCGATGAGGTAAAAGGCAAAGACTGGTTTGCTACCTTTTTACCCGAACGCGACATTGAAAAAATCGAAGGTGTTTTTGACAAAACGATTATGGGGGAAGGAATAAGGGAGAATGTAAATCCGATTGTTACTAAAGGTGGCAGGGAGTTGATGATAGAATGGAACTCAACAACATTGAAAGATGTTGAAGGAAGCATAATTGGTGTATTGAATGTTGGTGAGGATATTACAGAACGATTGAAAGTAGAGGGGGAGATAAAAAAGCACCAGGAACAACTTGAAGAACTAGTAAAAGAGCGCACAAAACAGCTTGAGGAAACTCAGGCGGAACTTGTTATTAAGGAACGCCTTGCTGTCCTGGGACAGCTGGTCGCGGTAGTAAGCCACGAAATACGCAATCCTCTCGGAACCATTGCAAGTTCAATATTCACAATTAAAGAGCGCGTGAAGGATGCGAATGTTGATCTCCAACTCCCGGTTGAGCGCATCAAGAGAAGCGTATCCAGATGCGATAGAATAATCGAGGAATTGCTTTACTACACACGCAAACGAGATATTGAACTGAAAAGCGAGCATATCGACAAATGGATTGATGACATACTCCTGGAAAGCGAAATACCCCCTGAAACTCAACTTATCAGGAAATCCGGTTGTGATTTTGAAATTGAAATGGACAGTGAAAAAATCAGGAGATGTCTGGTTAACCTGATTGACAACGCGGTTCAGGCAATTGATGAAAAAAATAAGAACTTAGCGCCACCAGATAAAACCAAGGCAGCTATAACGGTTGAAACCTGTGTTTCGGATGGCAGACTTGAGATAAGCGTGGAGGATACAGGTTCTGGAATTAGTGAGGACAATCTGAAAATAATATTTGAACCGTTATACAGCACCAAGAATTTCGGTGTAGGACTTGGACTCTCAATTATCAAACAGATTATTGAGCAGCATGGCGGAGGAATCAAACTTGAATCCAAACTGGGGATTGGCACAAAAGCAACTCTATGGCTTCCTGTAAATGACTGATACCAATAAAATGCCCCCACCCCAGCCCTCCCCGCGAGCGGGGAGGGAGAATATTATGTTTCCCTTCGCAAGTGTAGGGAGAATGTTGTCTTTTCCCCTCGCAAGTGTATAGACCGGGTATATCGTTTGAAAATGCAAAAATATTTCCCCCCGCTCGCGGGGGGATTAAGGGGGGGATAAGATATAACAACAACCTTTCCCAACAAGCCCGAAAGCGGGTTCTTTAGTCTGTCCTCAGAAATCCATTTCTTTACTTTATATTTGAGCGCAATTCAGTATCATAAGACAATGCAAAAGATAAAACATCTCTTAATCCTATCTCTTTTTCTGCTGCTGAATGTTTCCTGCGGAACCGCAAATGGAACTAATTATGCCGCATCAGCAAATCCGGGTAAAAGCGTTCGGAACTCAATCCAGTGCGACGGTTTCAAGCGCGAGTTTATTGTGCATCTTCCGGATGGTTATCTCGAAAATCAAAAATATCCTCTTGTACTTTGCTTTCACGGTCGGGGAGGAAATGCTAAACATACTGAAAAAAGGACCGGATTCAGCGACATAGCCGACCGTGAGGAATTCATTGTTGTTTATCCCGATGGCATTAACAAAGCGTGGTATCTTTCCGATGCCACTATAAATCAACCGAATGACATTAACTTTTCTGTAAAACTGATTGAACACCTGTACGATGAATTTCCCATAGACAAAACACGTATATATGCCGCGGGACATTCAAATGGCGGATTCCTCTCCCTGCGCCTTGCGGCAAAACATTCCAAAACTTTTGCCGCGATTGCTTCTGTCGCTGGAGGTTTGGCATTAATTCACACGCGGGATTTCAATCCTGAATATCCGGTTTCAATTCTGTTGATCCACGGAACAAAGGATACAACGGTTCCATACAATGGCGGTTCGCTGTTTCTAAAACGAAAAGGACTCTCAGGAACGAAGTTCAAAATCATTCCCGCGCTTGAGCTTGCGGATTTATGGGTCAGGCACAATAAATGCAATGCTGAACCACATATTGTGGAAATGCCAAATAAGATTCGCATTGATGGCACCTCTATTACCAAAACAACATGGCAAGATGGCGTAAGTGGCGTCGAAGTTATGCTATACACAATCGATGGCGGAAAACATGGCTGGCCAACCAAAAATATTGACTCCTCCAGCCTGATGCCCGGAACATGCAGGGAAATCGAAGCAGCGGAGGAAATCTGGGAGTTTTTCTCAAGGCATGCAAAATCTACTGATACTAAATCATCCTGACACCTTTCTTAATCTATATGGATGCTTGGGGCAGGAGTGTTAAATCTGGTATCATTCATCCTTATTATCATTTCTTTCATTCTCAAGGTGAATTATGCGATACAAAATATCTCTCATAATTGCTCTTATAATTCTGTTATCTCCTAAACCGGGTTATGCCGATTGCGAAATTCAATCAATCAGTTTTCCATCTCTAAGCGCGGACGGGCAAACCGTTTATTTCAGTGCATGGGGAGATATCTGGTCTGCGCCTCGTGATTCCAGCATGCCTGCCCGACGGTTAACCGACAACGTGGCGTATGATTCCCGCCCAATTCCATCCCCGGATGGAACTCAAATCGCCTTTCTCTCAGACCGTTTTGGCAGTTATGACATTTTCATAATGCCTGAATCAGGCGGCGCGGCGACTCGTATCACATGGGATTCAAATGTTGATTATTTGTACGATTGGAAATCGGATGGCAGTGCGCTTCTTTCATATACACAGAGGCAGGATCAGTTTGGCATGTCCGCCTATGAAATATACCTTGATGGAAAGAAACCCAAACGGCTTTCAGGCCCCGACCATGACGACCATGTTTTTCCAAGCTACCTCGAAGAAGGAAAGAAACTTGTTTACACACGAGGCCCCGGAAACTGGGCAAAGAAGAAATGGCGTGGCCAGAACACCTATGATATCTGGACTTATGATTTCGAAACCGGAAAGCACAATCAGCTTACCGATTATGATGGCTCCGACCTCTGGCCCCAGCCATCACCGGATGGCAAAACGATTTATTTCGTAAGCAGTCGCGATGGCACCTACAATCTTTGGTCGTATGATGTAGCATCAGAAAAACAAAAACAACTAACCAACTTCAAGAATGACGGCCCAATCTGGCCTCGAATAAGCCCCGATGGCGATGAGATCGCGTTTGAGGTTTTCGGCGAGGCTTATGTCTATTCGATAAAAGAAAACAAAAGCGAAAAAGTGAAAATCACTTTCGCCAATGATACAAAACATGAAATGGTTCTTGACATGACTATCGCTAACAATGTCAGCGAATACGCCATTTCACCAAACGGGAATTACTACGCTGTTGTTGTATATGGCGATATCTTCATCCTGAAAAATCCGGACAACTACGAGGATGACGACAAACCCGATCAGGATTTAGCAAGAACTTATCACGTTGTGGAAACTTCCGCGCGTGAGATGCATGTAAGCTGGCATCCTGAGAGCACTGAAATCATCTACATTTCAGACCGTAACGACCAATATGATGTTTTCACGCTCAATCTGATTACACTTGAAGAAACACAAATTACAAACAGCAGGAATGACGAATGGTATCCTGAATGCGCTCCTCATGGGGATTTAATCGCATATTATTCCGGCAACCGTGAGCTGAAACTCTACGATACAGAAAAAAAGAAGGAAACTCTTCTTTATGAAGGGCAACTCAAGCAAGGCCCATGGCTTCTCGGATATGAATGGTCTCCTGACGCTAAATGGATAACGTTTGTGGAAGCTACCCTTGATTCCATTGCGGATGTTTTCATAATCAATATTGAGGACAAAGAACCAATCAATATCAGCTTCACACCAGATTGGGATTCAGCCCCCAGCTGGTCAGCTGATGGCAAATATCTCGCGTATTATTCCGGTTACGAGAATGGCTCCGAGGTCATGCTTCTCGAACTCTCTCCTGAAGAAAAAACATACGACACCGATTTGCTTTTCCCCGATGATGTTCCTGAAGATGAGGAAGAAATCGAAGACGAAGAAATTGGCGGGGATGATGAAGCTGATGACGAATCCGAATCAGATGAAAACGGTGATGACGAGGACGAGGAGGAAGCGGATGATGATGAGGAAAACGATGAAGATGAGGACGATGTCGAGCCGATTGAAATCGACCTTGACAGGATTCACCTTCGTGCGAAACCGATTGTCAAAATGAACGCGGATGCCTACTCGCCGCGATTCGCGCCAAACAGCGAATACCTGATTTTTGTAACTAACCACGATGGCGGACTCGAATGGTGGAGCGTAAATGTCGATGGCGATGAATACAACAAACTCGCTGGCGCTGATACAAAGGATTATCCTGAATGGTCGCCGGATGGCAGCAAACTCCACTTCCTTGAAAACGGCAGAATAAGCTATTTGGAAATGTCGGGTTCCAAGTCAAGCGGCAGCGGTTCATTGGCAACTAAAAATGAAATGACAATCGACCAGTACAACATCTGGGAACAGATGATGACTGACGGCTGGCGTCACATTCGCGAATCGTTCTACGATAAAAACATGCATGGTGTTGACTGGGAAGCGGTTATTAAAAGGTATCTTCCACGAGTCAGGGATTGCGGTACTGTTTACGAATACTCAAGACTATATCGCTTGATGCTCGGAGAATTAAACGCATCGCATCTGAGTTTCTACAGTACTGATAATGACCGCGAGGCGCCACCGGAGCAAACAGGAGATTTGGGCGTTATTCTCGATGAAAACCGGACAGCTGTCGGATGGCTTGTTGAAAGGGTAATCACCGATTCACCCGCTGACCAGCCGGGTTCAAAACTATATCCGGGTGATGTCATCCTCGAAATCAATGGAAAGAAAATCAACAACGATGACAACCCGTCAGTGATTCTCCGAAACCTGGTTGGAATACCAACGAAACTGAAAGTACGCAACGACAGCCGGGTAATCGAAGCGGCTGCAAGCGGCGAGATAGTAACACTAATCGGTGAACCTGATTTTACGGAACGTGATGTTGTCCTGAAACCGACATCCAGACTCGCTATGCGCACGTTCCTATATAAAGATTGGATTCAAGCGAATCGCGAAGAAGTTTACAAAAAGTCGAAAAGCAAAATCGGATACCAGCACATACGGCGAATGTACGGCGATGAACTCGAAAGATTCAGAAAAGAACTGTTCACCGAAAGCATGGATAAAGACGCTCTCATCATAGATGTTCGCTTCAATTCAGGTGGGCATATAGCCGCGGACCTCGTTGAGATACTCAAACGCAAACCGGTATATCTACACCAACTCCGCGATGGCAAAATGGCATGCCGCTCAGCTCTCACATGGCAAGGCCCCATTGTTGTTCTGATTAATTCTCAATCGTTTTCAAACGCTGAAATATTCGGACACATCATGCGTGACATGGGACTTGCGACAATAATCGGCGAATCAACAGGCGGAGGCGTGATTTCAACTTACACATTCAAACTCCTCGATGGCAGTTCTTTCATGATGCCATCCTGGTTAAACGCTCGATTAACAGGCGAGAACATGGAACACGGCGGAGTTATTCCGGATATTTACGTGCACATCGACCCGGAATCTCTGGCTGAAGGCCGCGACAATCAATTGGAAACAGCAATTGATTTCCTGCTGGATGAATTGAAAAAGAGCTAATAAGCAGCTGCTCATGCCGGGAGCTTCGGTATCCTTGCCAACAGACCGGGAGCTTCGGCACCCTTGCCGGAAACCAGGGGTTTCAGCCCCTGTTGAAATAAAAATAGCAGAGGATTAAAACCCTCTGCTATTTATATTTCAATTTGGGAATTTAGCTAATCAAACAACTTCTGAAATTTTTCAACCTCAGATTTAATGTCACCAGAATTCAAAACAGCGGAAATCGCGCAGAGCATGTCAGCTCCGGATTCAATTACTTCCGGCGCGTTGTCCAGATTAATTCCACCGATTGCGATTACCGGTATCTTGCAGGCTTTTTTTATTTCCTTGATAAGTTCAAGCCCAACGGGTTTTATAGTGCTTGCTTTTGTGATTGACGAATATATCGGCGCGACTGCAACATAATCCGCACCTTTTGATTCTGCTTCTAATGCCTCATGAACATTATGAACAGTGATTCCAATCAACTTGCCCAGACCAAGCAACCTGCGAACAACTTCAATGGGCAAATCATCCTGGCCGATATGCACACCATCGGAATCAACTGCTAGCGCAATATCAACACGGTCATTGATGATAAAGGGAATTTGATCACACATCTTAGTGAGAGCTGAAGCTTCTTCATACATATTAACATCAGCCCCGGTTTTATTTCGATACTGAACCATGCTCGCACCGGCATCAAGCGCGTTTTGAACATCACTGATACTCCCAGCCTCGCTTAGCTCGGAATCTGTTATGAAGTAGTATCCTTTCATTTATCAGTCCTTAATGCTTTTTGATTTAACTTAAGATTAGCAATGATAAACGAGAGCAAGTCTGGCATCAAGAGGAATATCGTTTAAGACACAATCACAAATCGCAGAGCGTCATAAATTATTCAAAGGAATTGGTATAATTGTCATATAGGCTGTCTCGTGGGCGCTTATGGACAAACATAGTAATTTATTACTTCGTTTACAACTTTTGCTTAAATGCAGTATAATCTAAGCGGAATGTTGCTTCATTGGGAATCATTATGACAGGGATAAAAATAGCCATTTTTATAGCAGGGATTGCGCTGCTTTTATATACTGCATCATGCGTAGCAGATTACGAAACAGAAATAACGCCACAAAAACACGAATTCAGTTTCCAGAAAACAACCGAAATTCATCCTGTTGATGATAAAATCACCTCAGCTGATTTCAGTTCTGATGGATCCAGACTACTCCTTGGAACAAAACTAGGTAATATCTGCATATATGATAGAAATACCGATACTAGATTGTTCAATACAAATCCGTTTAGCCCTTATCTAAGATTCTCTGTGTTGAGTGGGAATGGAGAATTGATTGTTGCCCATGTTGGCGAAATGCGAAAAGTTGAGGTATGGTCAACAAGCACCATGCAGCAAATCGCGAAATTAGACGATGAATCATGGGGCGACTTGGCATTATGTTTCAGCCCTGATAATAAAATCTTAGCCACAATAAACAGAGAAGTGCCTGTATATATAAAATTTTGGTCTATTGAAACAGGAGCAATAATAAATATAACTCAATATCAAGTCCCGGACTATGAAGATGATAAGCATAAGTTTCCACCTTATCGAAAATTTTCTGGAAACAGCAAAAGATTCTTTTTCGCTAGTTCTACAGTTAATAATCCTAACGGATATCAACTTCTCGCATATGATCTTCAAGAGCGTAAAGTGATCAGCAGGTTACCTTATGATGATGACTGCACTTTGAACCATGATGGAACACGCATGGCACATCCTGAATCCAGAGATGGTAAAATTATCAATGTATTTGATGTTGATTCAGAGAAACTGATCTTTAAAAAGCCTTTTATTAGCAGAGCGTCAATTAGAAAGCCATCAATTGGACCAAACGGGAATCGCATTTTCCTTATTTCTGATGTACTGGATAGAGAGAAGAAAGTGGAGAAGCCTCAATACTCCTTGCTTTACTTGGATGTTCGTGACGGCAATCTGAAACTATTAGTAAAAGGATATTCTGACTATATATTTTCACCAGATGGAAGATTGCTTCTGGCCAGAAGCAGCCAAATTGATGAAAGTCGTATCAGCTTATGGGATATCAGTGGACAAGATATAAAACCGATTATCGATGACAGGATTTTTAAATGTGAGTTTAGGAATATGGTGTTTTCTCCCGACAGCACAGTTTTTTCACTTGTAGAATATCAGCAATACGGGATCAGTATTATCAGATTATTCTCAGTTGAAACTGGTGAAGAACTGAAAAACATAACTTTAAATACATATACTGTCAATAATCTCAAAATCTCAGGTGATAAAAAAACGGTAGTTACTTCATATAAGGATAAGGATTCTGCTCCGGGTTATGATTCTGGCTCTATCCATGTATTATCAATGGATTCAGGTGATTCTATCCGAGAGATAACAAATACATTTACTGATGTTTTCTGGGTTAGATTTAACGCTGACGACTCAAGGATTGCAGCTTTAGGCTCCGATCGTTCATTGAGCTTGTTGTCGGCTGAAGATGGTTCCGTGATTCGAACGGAATTAATTGATTATGAGGGTTTCACGTACGACTGTATCGACATCGGCAAGAATTTATTGGCGATACGGTACGACAGAAATACTGTTAAGATATATAACATCAATACGCTTGAAGCCGTTGCATCTCTGGATATTGATGATGAAATACAAACTGTAAAAATGGCAAGTGACGATGAAACTTTGATCTGCTTTCATGGGCGACGGGCATATTGTTCTCCATCCGGTGGTGGTGAAATCAAATTCTGGTCTGTTAAAACTGGCGAATTGCTTCGCACTATCGGGGGTGATTTTGGTGCTTTTGCATCATTTGCATTGAGCCCGGATGATTCTTTAATCGCTACAACAGGTCCTCACAGTGTAATAAGAATCTATGATTTAAAAACAGGTCTTGATTATTCTAAAAATTGCGAAACAGGACATGGTTATGTGCTCTTTTTCAATCCATCCGGTAATCTGGTGATTACAATAGAGAATTCAATACAATTTACTGAAAGTGAAACTGCTGAGAAAATGGGATCATTCTATACTGGCAATGGTAGATATTTCCTTGCGTTTGATCCAAGTAGTAATGGGTTTTTAATAGCCGGTGATGATGGGCTGATAGAATTCTGGTCTATTAATGAGGATAGAAATGAATTATAAATTCAATTCAATAATTACACTTTTTATCCTTGCGCTGTGCCTTTTTCTATTTTCATGCGACCGACTCAATCTGTCATCGCATAAAGCATTAAAGGCGCATCCAGGGAACGGAATTTATTCCATGGATATCAGTCCTGACGGTACAAAACTTGCATCTGGAAGTTCCGATCAAACAATAAAAATTTGGTCACTGCCTGATTTGAATTTGATTAGCACACTGGAAGGACATACTGATTGGGTCTATTCGCTTGATTATAGCCCGGACGGTACAAAACTGGTGTCTGGAGGAATGGACGGATATTTCATTGTCTGGGATGTTTCTTCGGGTGATATATTAACTAAGAAATCGCTTAAGGACTGGTGCGTAAATCCCCCAATGGAAGTAGCTTTCAGCCCGTCAGGGGATAAAATTATTTGCGGTTCAAGAGTTAATTATGGTTCGTCGGGGTTTTCCATACATTCATCCAAAACTGGTGAATTTATCGAATATAAGACAAAGTTCAAACCTGAGGATATTGATAATTGCCGTTCTTACAGTGATCGAATGCCCTGCTATTCAATTGCAGTTGATTCTAACCGCCCCATTATTGCAGCCGGTTGTGCTTATCGGTATAAACCGCCACCGATACTTGTTTTCGATATGGTCGGAGATGGTACAATTCATCTATATTATGGACATACAGATACAGTAACATCATTGGCATTTCATCCTGATGGCAAAACGTTCGCATCAGGCAGTATGGATAAAACGGTTAGAATCTGGGATGTCGAAACGCAAAATTGTCTGAAGATACTGGAGGGTTATGATTCTTGGATATCATCGGTGGTTTATTCACCGGATGGAAATCTGATTGCATCGTCAAGCTGGAAGGACAGCAGGATCATCCTGTGGTCACCTGTTACTGGTAAGATGCTTGACTCGCTTGAAGCATCCGATGTTGTTTCGAAAATCAAGTTCTCATCCGATGGAAGGACACTCTATGCATCATGCCTTGATGGGAATCTCCATCGATTTAAAATATAAAACCTTACTTAGGCACTATCCGAGTCAAAAATGTGGATGGATACCAATGGTACCAACTTAAGGGCTGTCACTTAGGCTGGCACATAGTCTGCAAAGTATGTGTTTCTTATTACTGGAACGGATTTCAGTGCAACTCACCTGTTAAATTTCGATACCTTAACTGTCCTCAAGATGTCATTATCAAGTGAAACGGTTCATAATTTTATTATTCATACATACGATTGAGGTGCTGCTTATGCGTCATTTCATCCCATTAATCCAATTATTCCTGATAGTCTCCTTTTTTTCAGCGACACCGGCTTTATCACAGAGCTCAGAGGACTCTAAATTTACTAGAAAGGGATTTGCCAACTGGCCTGATATCGACTCAATTGACATTTACGATGAAAACGCTGGCGAATTTCTGGACATCAACCTGGATATATTTAAAAAGAAAGCTGCAGCCTCATATCAGGCAAAACAGTATGAAGCAGCCGCTAAATATTACTTAATACTTGCCCAGCACGATGTCCACGACACCACTTCCATCTACAATCTAGCTTGCTGCTATGGCCTTTTAGGTGAGGTTGACCAGGCTGCCAAATTCCTCATTCGCGCTTGTCGAGCGGGTTTTGATGATATCGAATTTATTAAAAACGACAAGGATTTCGATAACGTCAGGGGAAAAAGGGATTTCGATGATGTAATCAAGGCATTGGATGCAAAACTCAGCAAGAAACAAGCGTCATTCGGTGATGTTCGTTACTCCAAGCAAAACATTTTTCTAAAATATCGAGTTTACCTGCCTGAGAATTACAACCCAAAAAAGAACTATCCGCTTGTTGTCGGACTTCACGGATACAGCGGCACCGCTGACCAGTTCATTAGATACGGAAGCGAATTCGAAGACACTGAAATGATACATGTCGCGCCACAAGCGCCTTTTGCAGTGAAATCCGCTTCGGGAATTGGATACTCATGGGTGCTGTTGGAGGATAAGGAACTGGTTTATAAATCAGGTGAATTATCCAGCAGATATATATGCGACATTGTGAAAGATATCAAAATGCAATACAACGTTGATTCAACCTACCTTTTCGGATTTTCACAAGGCTGCATCATGTCATACGTAATCGGAATCAAGAATCATGAGATTTTCGACGGTCTTATCTGTTTCGGCGGTTGGCTTGAAAATGAGTTAATCAGCGATGCTGAAATCGAAGCCGCAAGCGGCCTGAAAGTCTTCATATCACAGGGAGACATGGACAAAGCGCTGCAATATGGTGGCGGGCAGGGAGCGTATGACATCCTGAAAAAGCACGGTTACGATGTTGAATATCATAAATTCCACGGCGGACATTTCATTCCGGATATTGCCCTTAATGTTGCAGCGGAATGGATGTTCTAATTCAGAAAATAATCATCAATTGCTGAAATAATCTGAACATCAGGTTAATCCCGGCTATCTATAACATGTATCCATAAATATGCGGGCCATTGCAAATTCTTACACAGAGAGGTCTCCTCAATAGGGAGACTTCTTTGCATTTTTTTTCTTTTAATCGAATCCAGTGGATTAGCTTATCTTGATGTTCTAAACTAACCTGCTAACTGAAAAGTGAAACTCTTCACAAAGCGGCTAACATCTGCTAACATTTCCCGCGTTTGTGTGTGCGAACTATAAAAGGTGAAAAATGACAGGCACTTCAACGTTAACAGGAACAGGAACTTTTGCACGAGGAGTGCATCCTCCACACAGGAAGAGTTATGCAGAGGATGCGAAAATCGAAATCCTCCCGACTCCGAAACAGGTTGTTATCCCGTTGATTCAGCATATCGGCGCGCCATGTAAACTCGCGATTGAGCCGCGTGTGGATGTCCGAGTCGGCGATATTCTTGGCGAAGCGGGTGGATTTGTTTCAGCCCCGATTCATGCGAGTATCAACGGCAAAACGGCAAAAACTGTAATGCGAACATTGCCAACAGGCCGTCGCGTGCCTTGTGTCCCGATTAAGGCTGACGGTGAACAGCTCGAAGGGCAATCTCTGTGGGATGATGTTTTCGGCGGCGACTGGCCAACTACCGGGCTTGAGAAGTACAAGCAGGAGGATATACAGAAAGCTGTCAGCGATGCCGGAATCGTTGGAATGGGCGGCGCTGCTTTTCCGACTCATGTTAAGTTTGCTAAAAACGATAAAAAACCGATTGATACTCTAATTATAAACGGCTGCGAATGTGAGCCGTACCTGACCTCCGACTATCGCATTATGGTCGAGGCTCCAGCTCCAATTATAACCGGAGCGCTGTTGGCAGCTCAGGCATTGGGCGCGACAAATATCGCGATTGGAGTAGAGGATAATAAACCCAAAGCGATTGAAATTCTAAAAAAGGCGGCTGAGGGTACGCCGATAAAAATCGTTCCGCTTAAAACAAAATACCCGCAGGGCGGGGAGAGATCACTTGTTCCGGCGGTTGTGAACAGGACAATCCCAACTTTGGGGCTTCCTCTCGATGTTGGTGTTGTGGTTATCAACGTTGGAACAGCGACAGCGGTAGCGCGAGCGGTACTGCGGGGGAAACCATTCACGCACCGTATCATGACTGTTACCGGGGCAGGAGTGGTAAATCCGAAAAACCTCCTTGTTCCAATCGGAGTTTCATATTCAGATGTTCTTGAATTCTGCGGCGGATTCAAACCCGACGCGGCACGTGCTGTATCCGGCGGTCCCATGATGGGATTCACTATCGGCGATATGGACTCACCGGTAACCAAAGGCACAAGCGGTTTGACAATTCTCACACACGATGAAATCAAAAAAGCTGAGGAAACAACGTGTGTACGTTGCGGGCGATGTGTCGATGTCTGCCCGTTGGATCTGGTGCCGACTAAAATAGCGATGGCATCGAAATACAAAGCGTGGGATATCGCGAAAGCGTACAGCCTTCTCGCGTGTGTGGAGTGCGGATGCTGCTCCTATACTTGCCCGGCAAGCATTCCGCTTGTTCAGTTGATTAGAATTGGCAAAGCTTTAATGCCAAAGGAATAGATCCGGGAAAAATGATTAATGAACCAACAACAAAGAGCGTACGACTGTGAACGAAAATACAGATAAAACAAAAACCGTTGAAAAGGTTGAAAGCACAAGCGTTAATCCATCGATTCAGGTGACCGTGTCACCGCATCTGTCGAATACTGCATTTACAACGCAGCGAATGATGATTGATGTTCTCATTGCGCTTATTCCGCTTCTGGCGGTTGCGATATGGGTATTCAAATGGAATGTCGCGGTGCAGGTCGGGATTTCAGTTTTATCCTGCCTTGCATTCGAGGCGCTTTTCACATCGTGGCGATGTAAAAAAATGACACTGGGCGATTGCTCAGCAGCGGTTACCGGAGTGATTCTCGGGCTTTCTCTACCGTCAAGCGTACCGTGGTATGTTGCGTTTATCGGCTCAATGGCAGCGATAGGCCTTGGCAAGATTGTTTTCGGCGGACTCGGTTATAACATTTTCAATCCCGCGATGGTCGGACGCGCTTTCGTACTCTTTGCTTTCCCAATGGCGTTGGGAGCTACAGCGTACCAGGTAGCAGGTGGAATGGAAGTCCTCACACAAGCGACTCCGCTTACACTCGCGAAGCAGCTTGGCCAGGGAACGCTGTTATGGGCACTTTTAATCGGGAATACAAACGGTTCGCTGGGAGAAACAAGCGCAATCGCATGTATTCTTGGCGGACTTTACCTTTGCATACGGCGGACAGCATCATGGGAAATTCCGGTTTCAGCAATAGTTGCTTTAATAGTATTCGCTGGAATAGGCAACCTCACAAACACATCAGCAGAATGGACAGTTCTGCATCACCTTGTAGGCGGCGCGTTTTTATTCGGAGCGTTTTTCATCGCGACTGACCCCGTAACAAGTCCGCTGACTTCCAAAGGTAAAATGATGTTCGGAATCGGATTCGCCGCAATTGTAATGTTGATACGTGCATTCAGCGGATATCCTGAGGGAGTTATGTTCGCGGTTTTGCTGATGAACGCAATCACACCGCTAATCAACAAGTGGACAATTCCGGTACCGTTTGGCGGGCCAGTGCCGGTTAGGAAATAAATCGTAAGCTAAATATAATATATAGGTAAACTAATGGCAGACGAAGAAAAAAAAGAACAGATTGAAGAAACACAGGAAAAAGGCGGAAACTATATCGCTCAGGCGTGGCTTATCCTGCTTCTGGCAGTATGTTTCGGCACCGGACTGACCGGCGTTCAAATCTCTCTCAGCGAGAAAATCCAGCAGAACAAGCTCAACGAAACATTCTCGCAGATACCTCTTCTTGTACCCGGCTCGGATACAGGTGAGGAATTTGAAATCGATGGGAAAATAATCTATCGCGCGATGAGCGGTGAAAATCAGGTCGGATGGGTCATTCCAGCTGTGGGGCCGGGATTCGCGGATAAAATCGAAATTCTGATTGGGATGGATCCAAAAGCGGAAAAACTTACCGGACTGTATGTTCTCGACCAGAAGGAAACACCGGGACTTGGGAATAAAATCATCGATGACGATTGGCGAGTTCAATATGTGGACAAGTCAACTGCGGGGCAACTCGAAGTAATCAAAGCTGGAAGTTGTGCTGAAAATCAGATTATGACTGTAACAGGCGCGACAATATCATCTGTTGCGGTAACGGATATCGTGAATGAAACAGTCACCGAATTAAAAAGCAAATTGGCGTCAAATGCCAAATAAGGATAAATTCGAAAGATGAATAAAAACGACCCAACAGCATTGGAAAGATTTATAAACGGGATTCTCCCCGAAAATCCGGTGTATCGCCAGCTTCTGGGATTATGCCCCGTGCTGGCTGTTACAAACGGAATGGAGCCCGCGATGACCATGGCAGCCGCGGTAGCGTTCGTGCTGACATGCGCGAATATCATCGTGAGTTTGATTCGTCACCTGCTTAAACCACACCTGCGAATTCTGGTTTTCACTCTGACAATCGCGACTTTTGTAACAATTGCGGACAGAATTCTGCAGGCGTACATGTGGGACATGAGCAAACAACTGGGGCCGTATGTTCCGCTCATTATCGTAAACTGCCTGATTATCTGCAGATGCGAGGTTTGCTCATCGAAACAGAAACTCGGTCCAGCGATTATGGATGCTGTTGGGCAGTCGCTTGGATTCGCGCTCGCACTTGCGAGTGTGGCTACGGTTCGTGAAATACTTGGTTCAGGCACATGGTTCGGGCTTCCCGTAATGCCTGCTGTATGGCCTGACTGGGTAATTATGGTTTTACCTCCCGGCGCGTTTTTAACTCTGGGAGTTCTTATAGGATTAGCAAACTGGCTGCAGGATAGAAAAAAACAAACTGCTTAAAATAGGAATTTAACTATGGATTATGTTGGCTCACTCATACTAATAGCGATTAACGCGGCACTGATAAACAATTTCGTGCTGCATTATTTCGTGGGAATCTGCCCGTTTGTCGGCGTGTCGCGTCGTGTTGATGTCGCTTTGGGAATGGGATTCGCGGTAACTTTTGTAATCACAATCGCCGCGCTTCTCAGTTGGACATTAACATGGTTCGTGCTTCAACCAAACGCGCCGCTGACATCGTGGATAGTACACACGATTAACCCGAACTCGGAAATAGTCGTTGACCTCAGCATACTGAACTACATCGTCTATATTTTCGTGATAGCCTCAAGTGTTCAGTTTGTCGAGATGTTCGTTCGGAAATTCCATCCGCCGCTCTATAAATCGCTTGGTGTTTATCTTCCGCTAATCACAACCAACTGCGCGATTCTGTTCGCTTGCCTGGAAATAATGAAACACGTTTCAGGTGTCGGCGCCGGTGCATGGACGCTCGACAAGGCGTTGATTCTTGCATTTTTCGGGGGAATCGGATTCCTTATCGCGATTGTCCTGATGGCGGGAATACGTGAGGAACTCGACCTTTGCGATGTTCCCAAACCGCTGAAAGGCGCTGGAATCACAATGATTATAGCGGGAATTCTCGCGATGGCGTTTATGGGATTCACGGGCGTTGACAGGGGACTCGCGGAAATACTGATGAGGGGTGGTGGATAATGGCGATTACGATTATTCTCGCGGCTGCAACGATGCTGGCTCTCGCAATTTTAATGGGGTATGTTTTAGGATGGGCGAATGTGAAATTCAGGGTATTTGTTGATAAGAGAGTTTCCGCGATTAACGAGGCGCTTCCGGGCGCAAACTGCGGCGGATGCGGTTATGTCGGCTGCAACGAGTACGCTGAGGCCATTGTTAATAATAATGAAGCGGTAAATTTATGTTCTCCCGGCGGTTCAGCCACCGCTGAGGCAATCGCTGAAATCATGGGTGTTGAAGCAGGATCAAGTGTTCCATCACGGGCTGTAGTTCATTGTGCTGCGACATCAAATCAACGCCTGAAAAAAAATGAATATCTGGGCGAACAAACTTGTACCGCGGCAAATCTGGTTGCAGGTGTGCAGGGATGCGTGTACGGCTGCCTTGGGTTCGGCGATTGCAAGGATGCCTGTGATTACAACGCTATTGAAATTATCGATGGCCTTGCGATTATTAACTATGAGAACTGTGTCGGATGCGGGGCGTGCGTGAAAGCATGTCCGCGGAATATAATCTCTATGGTTCCTTTTAAATCAAATAAAATCATTGCGGTAAAATGCGCAAACAAGGATTTTGGAAAGGAAGTATCAGAGGTCTGCGAGGTAGGATGCATCGGTTGCAAAGCATGCTCTAAAAACAGTGAACGATTCACAATGGAGGGAAACACTTCTGTTATCGATTATGAAAATTATGATCCTGACACCGATTCAATGGATGTTGTTTTAGAAAAATGCCCACGTGAAATGCTTATCTGGGTAGGCAGGGATGTTTCGTAACGCTGATGTCTCATCGGCTGTGTCGCTCCCGTCTCGGGGGCATTTATGATATTGGATTTTGAATTTACTCACCGCAGCAAATACGCTAGAAATCCGGTTATCACAATGATAATCAACCAGTCGATTAACTTGCCGCTTTTGGCATTTGAATCGGAATTGTAACCGTTTATCCGCCTGTTCAATATACGCCCCTGGATATACAGCGAAGTGCCAAAAACCGCGCTGAATACAGTTAGCAAAAGTATATATTTTTCCACAGTGTGAAACATAGCCTCTAATTTGTTTGATGCAATTGATGACCGGGAAAATATCAATATTCTCAACATGATATAATTTAACCTTGGAGGTGACAAATGCGCGCTGTAATTCAAAGAGTAGATACGGCATCGGTAACAGTCGATGGCGAAATCACAGGCAACATTGGCAAGGGGATTCTGATCTTCCTGGGAGTAGGGGAGAATGACACTGAAGCTGATATCGAATACATGGTGAATAAAATCTCAGGACTGCGAATCTTCCCCGACAGCGATAGCAGGATGAATCGCAGTGTTCTTGATGATAATTTCGCGGTGCTTGTCATTTCACAGTTCACTCTGTATGGCAGTGTTAAAAAGGGATTCAGGCCGTCATTCACATCCGCAGCGGATCCGCAAAAGGGCGAGGAGTATTACGAGATATTTTGCGACAAGCTCGAATCTCTTGGATTGCAGGTTGAAAAGGGGATATTCGGCGCGATGATGAATGTTAGTCTTACCAACAACGGGCCTGTAACAATTATGATAGACAGCGAAAAGACATTTTAAGATGTCAGTTAAATTCCATACCTGGGAGCGCTGGTCTCTGGGGACTGTTGAAAAAGCCCATTTTCACCGTAACCCGGTCATGCCTTTGTAGAGAGAGTGAATAATCCATACAAATCTGGCAGGCATGCCGGGGAGGTGGCTATTTACGCGAAACCCCGGAATGCCTGCGCACGTTGCAGAGTAGATTCACATTTTCATATAAAGGCATTCCGGGTTACGGTGGAAATAACCTTTTTCAACAGCCGGTCAGAGACCAGCGCTCCCAGGAAATGATAATTTTATAAACGAAATAACTAAAACATGGTTTTTCAGGGGGGACTGATTATATTTCCGCCTTATAGCATACGCAAATAATCGCGGTTGCCATGAATGGAATCGGGGTCTCATCAGTTGAAAAAAGAGTGGCGCGGAGTGCATTACGAACGGGCTTGAATCTGAGAGCGTCAAGCGGCGCTGTAATATAAGACAAGCGTTTGATCTCAAATCCGGTATTTTTCAAAAGGCGGACGATGCCGGATTTTGTATATATTCTTGCCCTCGCCCATCTCGAATGAAGACAGGATGGCAGCCATGAAAAGAACGGAACTCTATTCCATTTGAGATACGGCAGATTCGCGCCATGCGTTTCAAAAATCCACCACTTGTTAGGCACCGTAAAAAGGAAACATCCACCGGGTTTGAGTATGCGATAAATATCCTCGATAGATTTCTGGTCATCCTGAGTATGCTCCAAAACCTCAAATGAATAGATAAAATCAAACGTGTTGCTATCAAAAGGGGAGATGTCGCCATCGTAGAGAATGACATTGGCATTCTCAAACGATTTTAGATTTTCTTTTGCCAGGAGGCACTGTTCCTCGGAAATATCCAAAGCGTCGATTCTCACACCGCTTTTCGCGACAAGCATGGTCTGTGCGCCGTTGCCGCAGCCGTAATCCAGAATCCTTTCTTTATCTGCATAGTCAGAGACATATTTGCCCAACAGGCGAAAGCGCCTGTCAAGGAGGACGTCGCCGATGTCAGCGGGTTTTCCGGGAGAGATATTTCGTTGTTGATTCAAATCAGTGTAAGTGTACAAATCGCATGCTGTATGTGTCCAGTGAAAATATTCTGAAAATAATTTCAAATTCTTGCAGCGTTTTCAAATTCGGCGCCGTCTATTGTGTGATCAAGTAATTAAGGAGCAGATATGTTTGCAAAAATATCATCAAGTACGGTTATGGGAGTGGATGCATATTCTGTTGCGGTCGAGGTCGATTTGACCAACGGCATGCCGAATTTCCAGATTGTCGGATTGCCGGATGCCGCGGTGAATGAATCGAAGGACAGGGTGCGCAGCGCGATTAAAAACTCCGGATTCTCATTCCCGCTGAAACGAATTACCATAAACCTTGCGCCGGCGGATATTCGTAAGTACGGGCCGGTTTATGACCTTCCGATTGCGCTTGGAATTCTTTGCGCGACAGGGCAGCTTGCGCGTGATGACCTTCGGAATTATGTCGTATTCGGAGAACTCAGCCTTGATGGGGAGATCAGGCGTGTGAACGGAGTTCTGCCGGTTGCGATCCAGGCAAAAAATACCGGGCTTGGAGGAATAATCCTTCCAAAGGAAAATGGCAATGAAGCAGCGCTGGTTCGTGAATTGGATGTCTATCCATACTCGCATCTTCGCGACCTTGTCGAGTCACTGAACGGGTATTCTGATTTCAAGCCTTTCGTAAATGGAAATAACCATGAGGACTGGCTGAGCGCTCCGAACGATCTTGACATGAACGAGGTCAAGGGGCAGGAACTGGCGAAGCGCGCGCTGGAAATCGCGTCAGCTGGCGGCCACAATGTCCTTATGATTGGTCCGCCGGGAAGCGGGAAAAGCATGCTCGCAAAAAGGCTTGGCGGCATCATGCCTCCGATGACATTCGAGGAAGCGCTTGAAGTCACGAAAATCTACAGCATCATGGGTCTGATTCCCGAGAATCTTGGGATTCAACGCTACAGACCGTTCAGATCGCCGCATCACACAATTTCATCAGCTGGCCTGGTTGGCGGAGGTTCATATCCGTCACCGGGCGAGGTATCAATGGCGCATCTGGGAATTTTATTCCTCGATGAACTGCCTGAGTTCAGGCGTGATGTTCTTGAGGTTATGCGCCAGCCGATGGAGGATGGCAGCGTTACTATTTCACGCGCGTCATCATCACTGACATTTCCATCTGAATTTACGCTTGTTGCCGCGATGAATCCGTGCCCGTGCGGATTCTACGGCGACCCTATCAAGGAATGTATCTGTTCGCCACATGCAATCGCGAATTATCTAAAAAGGATAAGCGGGCCTTTGCTGGACAGAATAGATATCCATATCGAAGTTCCCAGAGTGCCGTATGAAAAACTACGTGGTGCGGGCCGTGAGGGTGAATCAAGCGAGGTAATAAGAAAGAGAGTTCGCGCCGCAAGAGAATTGCAGCTTGTGCGATACAAGAATTCGAAAGTGCATTTCAATTCGAGAATGTCGCAAAAGGAGGTTAGAAAGTACTGCGAACTACCGGATGAATCGGAGGCATTGTTGAAAAGAGCTGTTGATTCACTTGGATTGAGTGCAAGAGCGTATAACCGTGTGATTAAAATCGCGCGAACAATCGCTGACCTCGCTGGGCGGGACAGAATCGAAACTGCTGATCTTGCGGAAGCGATTCAGTACCGTACTCTGGACAGAAATCGGTTTTAAGTAACCGTTTTCTCTGGGGAGGTTCGTCCCGGGCGGTACCGCCCGGGGCATTTTTTATGAGAAAAAGTTAAATCAATGCATAGGTATCAGGCTCAAACTTATACAATATTAAACATATTTGATGTAACTTGTATTAAATTCAAAGCGGAAATGCCTGAAGAAACTCAAACAAACATGCCTATCATTCCCATTATCCACTCGCTAAAACTGTCCGCGATCTGTATACGATAATCAGGATATTTATACTCAACGATTGGGAATTCACCGTTTTTATTCGGATGATTTGTGTCGAAGCATAAAATCGTGCCGCCGAGATCATCCCCAAAAGCTATAAGGCCCTTTTCGCTCACGGTTCTAACCTCAAGTGAAAGGTCCTCGAAAGACAGTGGCCCTTCATAGAGGATAAACGCTTCATTGAAAAATGACCCGGTTGGGCATTGTTTCAGAAACTTGAGATAGCTGGGTGGAAGCGTGCCGAATCGAGCTTCCTCGCGTTTGATATCAGCATCCTCAAATGTTGTCAGATTGAGGTTATGCTGATCATGGTATTTTTTAACCAGTTCAAGAAATCCATCATACATGTTATCAACTCCCAATTTCATAATAATAATATCCGCTGGCATGATTTTTTTGTATACGCCGGATTTAATATCCCTGAATGAGGTTTTCCAGTACTTAATAACCACACCAACTCCCCTTTATTAATCAAAGTTAATTGTAACCCGGCGTCCCCTCGCCGGGGTTTTTCTACCATACTAAAAACAAAACCAATTCTATCTAAAATATCTATTCTTAAAGCGGATGCCTTATACTTTGGTGTGTTAATTGACCTGTCTTTACTTATTAGATTGATTTCAGGTGGAATTGTTTGGCTGAAAACAACAAGAAGTGGCGATTTGCAATTGACCGCGGCGGAACTTTCACGGATATCATCGGACTCTCCTCCGATGGTGAACTCGTGGTTGAGAAAGTCCTTTCCGAATCGACTGAGTATGAGGATGCCGGAATCGAGGGAATAAAGCGAATTCTCAATTTGCCGCGCGATGAAATCCTGCCGTCAGATAAAATCTCCTGGATTCGCATGGGAACCACAGTTGCCACGAATGCGCTTCTTCAGCGAAAGGGAGCGCGTACCGGGCTTCTAATCACGAAAGGTTTTCGTGACATTCTCGAAATCGGCACACAGGACAGGCCAGACATTTTCGCGCTTCATATTGAGAAACTCCGTCTGATTTACAATGCCGTTGAGGAAATCGAAGAGCGAACAGGAAGCGATAGCGCGATCATTTCTGAAATCGACACGGATTCCGTTAACGATGCGTTGCTTCGGTTTAAAGAAAAAGAAATTGAATCTATCGCGATTGTTTTTCTCTTTTCGTGGTTGAATCCGGCGCATGAGCGAATTGCTCGTGATGCCGCTATCAATGCCGGGTTCAAAAACGTATCGACATCGCATGAAACAATGCCGCTGATTAAAATTGTCAACCGCGGTCGAACCACGCTTGTCGATGCTTATCTCGCACCGGTTATCAGCAGCTATGCAGGGAAAATCAGAAAATGGGTTGGCGATATCCCCCTGTTTTTTATCTCCTCTTCCGGCAGTTTGATGTCTGCCGGCAGTTTCACCGGCAAGGATGCGATTCTCTCCGGACCCGCGGGCGGCGTTCTGGGAGTGGCATCAATTGCAGAACTGACCGGCGACAAAGAGGTGATTGGATTTGACATGGGGGGAACATCGACCGATGTCTGCCGTTACGCCGGTTCACTCGAAAGGGTGCTGGATGTCGAAACCGCGGGAGTTAAATTCACAACTCCGATGATTGAAATCCAGACTGTGGCTGCAGGCGGCGGATCGATTCTTCAGTTTGACTCGCGAAAACTAACAGTGGGACCGGAATCCGCATCCGCTGAGCCGGGGCCAGCCTGCTATTCACGCAAGGGACCAGCAGCAATCACCGATGCCAATCTCATACTGGGGCGGATTCATCCTGAGTATTTCCCATCTGTGTTTGGCGCGGATTACTCATCGCAACTGGACAGGTCAGCGTCAATAAAACGTTTCGAGGAAATCGCCCGGCAGATTGAAAAGTCGCAGGGAATAAAAATGAGCGTCGAGGAACTGGCGCTTGGATTCATTCGAATCGCCAACGAAACAATGAGCCGCCCGATAAAGGAATTGTCCGTTTCGAGAGGGCATGATCCGAGAACGCATGCGCTTGTAACTTTCGGAGGCGCGGGAGCGCAGCATGCATGCGGGATAGCAAGGGCGTTGGGCATCCGGCTGATTCGCATACCGCCGCTCGCAAGTTTGTTGTCAGCCTGGGGAATCCTGCTTGCGAATCACCGTCGAACTCATGTCGAAACCACTCTTTGTTCTTTAAATGAGGATTCGCTTGGTGAAACAATATTTCGTATCGGGGAAATCAAAAGCAATCTGGAAAAGGAAATTCGCTATGAAGCAGGATTGCCGGATGATGCACTGTTCATCAGCAATTACGAATTGGATATCAGAACAAAGGGAACGGATAGCGCTCTGACACTGCCGTACTGCGACAACGCGGATGAACTGAAATCCGCGGATGAACTGAAATCCGCGGATGAACTGAAATCCGCGGATGAACTGAAATCCGCGGATGAACTGAAATCGCTGTTTATTCAAACTCATCTAAAAGAGTATGGATTCAAGCCTCATGGCGATGATTTGGAAATCGTGAATATTCGAGTCGAGGTTATTGAAAAATCAAATCAGGACGGGATTGACATAAATATAACAGAGGGTTTTAACCCTCTGCTAACCCAGAATTCTCTGCTTATAAATAAACCAGCCAGAACCGTACCCGTTTGGTTCGAATCATCCAAACCGCTTGATACTCCTGTATATATGCTCGATGAGCTGGCTTGCGGCATCGCAATTAACGGTCCGGCGCTTATTGTCGAGACACATTCCACGATTGTTGTAGAACCCGGTTTCGATGCCATCCTTGATGAGAACGGAATTCTCTCAATGAGAATGCGAACCGCGCCAGTTCAAGATGCTGATATCGAGTATGATCCTGTTCTGCTGGAGGTTTTCCATCATCTGTTTATGGGAATCGCGGAGCAGATGGGTCGGGTTCTTGAACGGACGGCTCACTCTGTAAATATCAAGGAACGCCTCGATTTCTCTTGCGCGATATTTGATTCATCAGGACGCCTTGTCGCGAACGCGCCTCACATTCCCGTGCACCTTGGCGCGATGGGGGAGACAGTGCGAAACATGATTTCAGCAGTCGGGGAATTCAATACCGGTGATTTCTACTGCTCGAATGATCCATTCGCGGGAGGGTCGCATCTTCCTGACATAACTGTTGTCGCGCCTGTATTTCGACATGGCGAAATCGCATTTTATCTGGCATCGAGAGGGCATCACGCGGACATAGGTGGAATAATGCCCGGCTCGATGTATCCCTTCGCAAAAACGCTCGATGATGAGGGCATTGTTTTACGGAATCTTCTTCTTGTGAGCGGCGGCGGATTTAACGATGACAAAATAACTGACGCTCTGGCAGGGGGTAAATATCCGGCAAGAAATATCCCTGAACGGATTTCTGACCTTAAAGCGCAGGTGGCCGCTGTTCAAAAGGGAATAGGGGAAATTGAAAATATTTGCGATGAGTATTCCGATGATGTTGTAGTCGCGTACACGAAACACATTCGCGATGACGCCCGCCTTGCCATGCAGGATGCTCTTGAGAATTTAATGCAGGATGAATCAGAAAGGTTATTTACATTTGAAGATTATCTAGACTGCGGCGCGAAGATAGAAGTGTCAATCAGGATATTTCGAAACGAGAATAGTGAGCCAGCCGTCGTGGTTGATTTCACCGGTACTGGCAAGCAACTGGATTCAAGCCTCAATGCTCCTCCCGCGGTTACATATGCCGCTGTTCTATATGTTTTCCGAACTTTAATTAATCGGCAGATTCCTCTAAACGATGGCTGCCTTGATCCGCTTGAAATCATCATTCCAAATGGATGCCTTTTGAATCCGTCATCGGATGCCGCTGTATGCGGCGGAAATGTTGAGACATCGCAGAGAGTCGTGGACTGCCTGTTTGGCGCATTAAACGTGGCGGCGGCATCGCAGGGTACGATGAACAACATCGCGTTTGGAGATATTGAAAAATCATCATCACAGTATTACGAAACAATCGCCGGCGGTTCAGGCGCTGTTGATGGGTTTAGCGGCGCGTCCGCATGCCAGGTTCATATGACAAACACTCGTATCACAGACCCGGAAGTTATCGAAATACGATTCCCTCAAGTCAGGCTTGAGAGTTTCAGGATTAGAAAAGGCTCAGGCGGCGATGGGAAATATCGCGGCGGTGATGGTGTTATCCGGGCATATCGATTTTTGAAATCGCAGTCGGTTTCGATTTTAAGTGAGCGAAGAAAATATCAACCGTTCGGATTAAGCGGTGGAAAGCCCGGCATGGCTGGTGAAAATCTATTGATTCATGCTGATTGTTCAATTGAAAAATTGGATGGCCATTTCCAGGGGATAATCAACGTTGGCGACATTCTTGAGATAAGGACTCCCGGTGGTGGAGGGTTCGGTACTTAACCAATATGGTGCAATCATAACTAATTCTGATAATTATTCCGACATCACAACCTCAACCGCGTTTACTCGAAGGCGGAGTTCATCATCGTACGATGATCCCGATGGGTCAGCACCCATCGTATATTCCCCTCCTATCGGGCGACCTTTCTCCGCTGATGCCAATACGAGTTCCACTACTCCCTGAACGTAGGCCTCCTTTCCGACAAGGCTCTGCGGGAGACCGAAATCCTCAATCGTGCATTTCAATCCACCACTGCCGCTTTTAAAATTGAACCAGCCTCCTGAAAGCGTGTCTATTTCCGTAATGGTGCCACGAAGTACAATTTCCTGTTTAATGTACTGGCCTCGCTTCGGGCCTAGTTCGGTGAAATCGATTGTTCTTTCTTTGGTGACAGGCTTGTCGCCATACTTGCCATCAGGACTTTCAGGCGGTCCGCTTGTGCATGTGATTGATACGATTGAAAAAAGAATCGCAAAAATGAATAGGAAATATCGCATATAAACCTCCAGACTGTCGGTTCAAATTTGTATTGTAAAAATAAAGCAGAGGGTATAAACCCTCTGCTGTACAATTCAGCTCAACTTATTTCAAGGCAATATTATTCCTGCAGCTTCTTTTCGCTAAGATCCATAAACGGCTTAATCAGGTCAAGAGGAATCGGGAAGATGGTTGTTGAATTCTTCTCCGCGGCAACTTCAACCAGCGTTTGCAGATACCTTAACTGAATCGCGATTGGATGATCGCCCATGACTGTCGCTGCATCCGTAAGTTTTTGGGATGCCTGAAACTCGCCCTCAGCCGCGATAATTTTCGCTCGCCTTTCACGCTCAGCCTCAGCCTGTTTCGCCATCGCGCGCTTCATGCTCTCGGGAAGTTCGACATCCTTGACCTCTACAATTGAAACCTTGATTCCCCACGGGTCGGTCTGCTTGTCGATAAGTTCCTGAAGAGACTGGTTAATTTTTTCACGCTTGGAGAGAAGATCATCAAGTTCACTTTCGCCAAGTACGCTTCGCAGGGTCGTTTGAGCTATCTGGCTAGTCGCATGCACAAAGTCCAGAATATCAATAACCGCTTTTGTGGCGTCAAGGACACGGAAATAACAAACCGCGTTTACCCGAATTGTTACGTTGTCCTTTGTGATAACCTCCTGCGATGGGACATCGAGAGTAATTGTCCTGAGATCCATCTGAACCATTCGATCAACAAATGGAATGATAAAAACAAGTCCTGGACCCTTTTGTCCGATTACACGTCCCAGCCTGAAAACGACACCTCGTTTATATTCAGGCAGAATTTTTACCGCGTTGGTGATAATGAGAAACAGCACAAATAGTGCAAAAATCATTCCCGGTGAAACATTAGCTGGTGTATCCACTTTATTCTCCTTCTTGCCATTGCTCGGCTTAAGTTAATAAGACTTAATATATATTAAACGGGATTGTTGATTGGTTCAACCATCCTGATAACCATCTTGATATGCTAATCGACTTTCTCAACAATTAAATACTGCTCATCGGATGACCGTATCTCGACAATCTTACCCTTGTCGCCCACTTTCAAATGATCACCGAGAGTCTCGGAATCCCAGTATTCACCGTAAACGTAGAACTTGCCTTTCGGGTCGATATCGGTTTTCGCAGTGCCTGTTTTTCCAACCAGCGCCTCAACACCGCCGACTATTTTTCCCTTGTGAGCTGAAATTGATTTTGCGATGCTTATCCAGATAAACGCGATTACGATTACAATTGATATTACCCACCATGTCATTTCCATTGTTTCATTCCCGCTTGCTGAAAATATTCATAATTAAAATTTATTGAAACTGGAACCAAATAATATCTTAAGGCTTATCCTCACGCTTTTTAACGATCAGTTCCATCTCGTCACTGTCCTTATTAACAACCACGATCTTGGAGTCCTTCTCAAGAGTCGAACCGTCCTCGGTTCGAGCGTCCCAATATTCACCATGAACATAAACCTTGCCGAGAGGCGAAAGCTCTTTGACCACAGTGCCGACAGTTTCCCGAATTCCCTTCATTCCAGTTGCAACCTTGCCTCTCATTGACTTATAAACCCTTGGCAGAACTATAACCAGAAGAAGCACAGAGAGAACAGCCATCGGGAGATAGCTTTCCGGTCGAATCACCATTTCACTGTAATTGCGATCAATGAGGAGGAAGCTTCCCAGCAGGAAACATATTACGCCGCCGATAGCAAGAATCCCGATTCCCGGCGCTTTGAATTCGGCGATCATAAAAATGATTCCGAGTATGAGAAGCACAAGTCCCGCTGCTGTTATCGGAAGATAATTAAACGCGAGAATCGCAAGCACGAGGCTGGTTCCGCCTATAACTCCGGGAAACACAGCTCCCGGATGCGTAACCTCATAAATAAGCCCGTAGATTCCTATCATTAACAGAAAATATGCAATCTGCGGATCTGTGATAATCAGCATGAGACTTTCGATTGCGCTCATCGGAACATGCCTGAGTGGCGCACCCGCAGTGTTAAGCGTATGTTCCCGTTTTGATTTTGTAATCACAAGGCCGTCAATTTGTACGAGCAGTTCCTCAACGGAGTCCGAGAGATATTCAACAACGCCTAATTCAAACGCTTCACTGGCGGGAATTGAATCCGATTCCCTGATAGCTTTTTCAGCCCAGTCTGCGTTACGGCCTTTCAATTCAGCAATCGCCCTCAATCCGGCGACAGCGTCGTTGGTGATCTTCTCACTCATTACCTGCTGTGTGGTCAGGGGTTTCGATTTATCCTCGACGGTTGCATCAGGCTTGGGAGCCGGCTTTTCAGGTTCGGTTACTACCGGAGTTTTATCCTCTGTTGCGCCATCTGTTGCAATTTCATCAGATGTTTTATCTTCAGTCTTTTGTTTTTCTTTCTCGCGTTTTTTTGCTTCCTCGTATAAATCCAGAACCATGTCAATCCAGCTGTTATCCTCTTTTGTGCCCTCATCGCCGCCGCCACCAATCGATACATGATGAGCCGCGCCGATATTCGTTCCGGGTGACATTGCAGCGATATCCGATGAATACGTAATAAACACTCCCGCGCTGGCGGCACGAGCTCCCTTTGGAGCGACATAAACAGCGATTGGAATATCTGAATTCAAGATTGCCAGATTGATATCACGCATGCTCGTATCGAGTCCACCGGGCGTGTTAAGCATTACCACAACCAGTTGAGCGCCGCCTCGTTCAGCTTCGCCAATTCCTCTGAGCGTGTATTTAGCTGTGAATGGATTTATCACGCCCTTGACATTGAGAATGTAAATCGGTTTTTTTGTCTCGGTTTCAGGCTGCGCAAATACCGCGCCGAGATGGAGCAGCGAAATCGCCAATCCGAGAAGTGTTCCATGGAGAACAATAGTCCAGAAGGTACTCTTTTTATTTTTATGATTGAGTGTCATTTTGCTCCTTCATATTATAATCTATTTTAATCGTATAAATAGCGATATGAGAGTTCCAAGTTCAAGTTTCATTGTTTAAGACAGTAAGACTGGTAAGAGGGGATTTAAGTTGCATGATGTTTTGGAAAAGCAATATCGAATCCCCCCCGTAATCCCCCCGCGAGCGGGGGGAGATATTTTCGTATTTGTAAACAATATACATGATCTATATACTTGCGAAGGGGAGAAACAACACTCTCCCTCCCCGCTTGCGGGGAGGGCTGGGGTGGGGGCTTCTTGTTTGTGATGACTTTCCCGGGTGCCGCCCATACAGCCCTCCGGGCTTTATGGGTGATATGTTACGAAGATACGCATTTCACCCACAAATCACAAAAAGACGTGATGTGTGGGCGGCACCCGAGAGTTATCAGGAGAATGTTATGTTTGAGAATCAATATGCTTTCCAAACAGGCTCTAAACCCACTGCTATTTTTTTATGTGTGATAATCTATAATCAATCATCGTCCTGGCGTTTAAACTCGACAATCGTAGTGCCAATCGCGCCCTCGGATGGGTAGCCGTCGCGGAAACTCTTAACCAATGGATGTTTCACAAGGAATCCGCGAATCGCTTTTCTCAATGTACCTGTGCCTATGCCGTGAATGATATTCACCTGAGCGCGATTATCCAAAACGGCGTCATGGAGAAACTCCTCGACCTTTTCCAACGCTGATTCGACTCGTTCGCCATGAAGGTCCAGCCAGAGGTTTGTCGATTTGCGAGGCCCAATGTTTATTTGTATTTTTGATTTCTCTTTTTTCACTTCGGGATTCTGAACGGGTACCGCCTGTGATGAATCTATCTCCATCTTTTTGTTGTCGAAAACAACAAGCATGCGCTTTCCCTGTTTTTTGATTTTATCTATGATCCCCTCGCGGTTTAAAATCGAAACCCAGACTCTCTGCCCTTCCTCAAATTCAAACTCAGGCATAGCCGTATCATCTTTAATGCCATCAACTCTACCCATGCGTTTTAATGCGGCGTATGATTCCTCAATTTCATCCCTTAGTTTATTGAGTTTGCTTCGCTTTTTGTCAAAGTCACGTTGAACTTTCTTTCCCTTTCTGGAAAGTTCAATAAGGCGGCTGGATTTTTTCTGCGCGTCCTTGAGAACATCCTGCCCCTTGTCAACTGAACTCAGAAGATACTCCATGCCCATCTTTTTTAACACAAGCAGACGGGATAATTCGCGAAGTTCCTCCCGCCTTGCGATTCGCATTTTTGTTTCCCATTCTGAAACGTAATCCATTAATTCATCACGTTTTGATTCAAGGCGGGGGATATCAATTTCCAGAAGATTAAAACGTCCCGACATCCGCTCTCTTGCGTCTTTTAGAAGTTCAGGATCAAGCCCCATTTTTTCAGCGATTACAATTCCGTAACTCGCGCCGATTGTGTCGTTTTCCACTTTGTATGTTGTATTCATTTTATCGAGATCGAATCCCATAGCTGCGCCTGTGATAGGGGAGTTTTCCTCGAGTACAAGATTTTTCAATGCCGGAAGATGGGTTGTCAGTGCGAAAAAAGCGCCCTTTTCAATCAGGCGGTCAATAAGCGCAAGCGCGATTGCGCTGCCCTCTTCGGGATCAGTTGAGCGCCCTATTTCATCAAGGAGAATAAGAGGTTGCAATTCATCATCATAGCTACAGGATGTCTTTACGCTTTCAGCAAGTGAATCGCTTTGAAGAATATCATAAGGCGAAAACACATAACGCGACTGATCATCAGAATCTTTGGTAACTTCTTTTCCTCGCGACTGCCAGCTGTGATATTTATCAATCCACTCATCGGATTCATCATCAGATGGATTGTAGCTGTCATCAAGCGATTCAATCACCGTGCGAAGGAACATGATATGCGCGCCGAAACTTGACAGGTCAAGGTCGATAGATTGGGCATCGCCAATTTCGGCGAGAATGGATCGAAAAATGGGAATTGCTGATTTGTCTTTCGCGGATATGTGAAGTCCGGCTTGCGCCATCAGAGCGGTAAGCCCAAGAGTTTTTATGCTGACTGTTTTCCCGCCTGCGTTAGGGCCAGTGATAATCAGCCCTTTGCTGTCGCGAGTGAAATCGAGATCAATCGGAACCACGACATCTTTTTTAATTAAGGGGTGGCGTATCTGTTCGAGTTTGATGGTTTGAGAGTTAAAGCCGGGTTCGACAGCGTTAAGGTCTCGCGACAGATATCCCTTTGCGAAAATGAAATCGAGGTAGCCGCAAATATCAATTGATGGATTTAGCTGCTCTCCAACAAGCCCGATTTGCGCAGAGAGCATTTGCATGATTTTCTCTTCTTCGTTTCGAACCAGCTGGTATGCCTTTTGAAGTTCGTTGTTGAGTTCGACCAGTTCCAGCGGTTCGCCGTAAAATGTAAGTCCGCTTTCCGATGTGCTCTGGATTACAATCTTCTCGCGCCCCATAGAACCAGATGAAAACGGGAGGACGTAGCGATTGTTTCTGATTGTGAATGTGCTGTCAGTCAGCATGTGGCGATCAGCGTACTTGCGCGACAATCGCTTTGAGCGTTCCTGAATCTGGAAGTTTTTCTCTCTCAAATTGTGGCGATATTTCCGAAGGTCAGGGGTTGCGTTGTCGGCGATTGTTTCCTCATCCTCGAGTGAACGGAACAGCGTTTCCTCAAGATTGTGAAACGCGGTCAGATGTTCCCCGTATTCATGCAGGATAGGGTACACGCCAATAGGATTAGCCAAAGATTCCTTAATCAATCTAACTGATCGAATTGTAGCTGCAATATTCCACAGTTTGAAAATAGTCAGGATTGAACCCTTCATCGAGAGGGTTACTAGATCGCGGACATCATTGAGATTTCCAAAGGACGGCAGGCGTTCCTCGCGATCAAGAAAAAGGCGCGCTTCGGATGTTTCCTTCTGATGAAAGATAATCCGCCATGGAATTCGAAGCGGCATCAATCGAGACGTCCAGCTTTTTCCCAGCGATGAATGGGCGTATGATTCGAGTTTGGAAATAATCTTCTCGAATTCAAGGTTTCTAATCGAGAAATTTTTTTCAATCTCGTTTACCTTTTCAGCGCCTTTATTTTCACGTTTATCAGCCATATTTCTTCTGCGCTTTTCGCAGCGCACACGTTATCTATTTCGACACATGCGGATTTCCATGTATGTAATAACGATACTGAAGTTCCTTTGCCGCATTAATTCCTATCCTTGATGATTTGCGTACTTTGAAATGAGGCTTTATGTCATCAGGAAGTGCAAGAATTCGCAATGGCGGTTTGGATAAATCATGGTTATTATGCTCTTTGTTAAGGCCATACGCCACAGTTAATTTCCCGGGACCGGAGCATAAATCAAGGATATTGTCCCTTCCGCGATTTGTTTTCATGACATCAATTCCAGCGACAGGCTCAACCGCGCGAATCAAACACGCCGCCGCGGTTCCCTCATTTTCAGCGGTGGCGTTAAGGCACCAGTACATGCCATAGACAAAATAAATATACGATCGCCCGCCGGGGCCGAACATAACCTCAGTGCGTTTTGTTTTTCCCCGATGAGCGTGGCACGATTCCTCATTCTGTTTGTATGCTTCCGCTTCAACGATAAATCCGGCAAGTGTTACACCATCCAGTTTACGTATCAGAAGCGATCCGAGAAGGCCGCGTGTTACTGTACGGGCATCGCGCTCATAGAATGAGCGTCCATGCGGCTTTGCATGTCGAAGCAATGCATGAATCGGCATGTGTTCAAATTGCTCAATCAACGATTTGTTTTTTATATCTTTTGCCTTTCCCATGCGATGGAATTATATCGCATGAAATCAAAAGATGGATTCCAGCTTTCGCTAAAATCCATCAGAAAAAGTTTTTTTTATTCTTACTAACTTGCTAACTTGCTAACCTGCTAACTTTCTAACCCTTTAGTACAGTGTGAAATCAATCCAGCCGTCGTCCAGAAGAATGTCGTTTTCGTGGTCGACAAACTCGCCGATTCTCCCATGATAGCGATACACTCCATCCGGCAAATTAAACGGAATTGACTGCCTGACAGTGAAAATAACTTCCTGCTCAGCTTCCAGATATAGAGTAACAGGATTTACTATGTTGATTGATGCCGGAATCATTGGGCCATACCATGTATCCCATGGTGTTTCGACTGATGTCCAGACATCGAACGTAACAGGTTGATCATTCAGATTTTTGATTGTCGCAGTGTACCAAAGGTCGTTTCCGATTGACCTGTCCATTTCAAGCGGGAATTCAGTTGGAACGATATCGATAACAACGCCATCAGTCGGGATATCAGGCATTACTGGAATTGGAATGTGATGATTATCCCAGAAACACTCCTCGAAAATCGCCGCGTTCGGTGTGCCGTTTAATACGTTGTCGTCATCGTCGTCTATCATGTAGAAATCAACTACATATTCTGGGAAGCTGTACGATTGCGCGAACCTCGCTTGATGCCAGATATAATCGGTGTATGAGTAGCCAAGGTATCCCCTGACTTCCCATAGCGCTCCGGCAAGGATATTACCCATGCAGTGTGATTCATTATTGCAGTCATTATCATCGAAAAGAACTTTGTTGTCGGATGTTCTGAAATTCGTTCCCGCGCCTCGAATATCCTTTCCGATTTCAGGCTGCGCGGTTACAGCGTTGGCAAGTGTGTCCGCGAAAGCCTCATGAATTGAAAGAGGGGGGCGTCCAAGAGTATATTGTGTCGCGACATAAATATGCCCGTACTCATGAACGATAACATCAGCAATCTCGCTTGTCGCAACGCAGTCGCCGTGAGCTTCAAACATCATTATCTTGTATGGTTCTTCAATATATGCAAACGCATTGCATGCACAGCAGCAGTCAGCCTGGCAGAAAAGGTCGAAATCCATACCGGTGAATGTTGGGTCAATGTTTTTGATATAGATATATGACGAATTAGCCCAGTATCCCACCATGCGCTCACCCATGTGAGAGTTTGAATCATCGAAAGTGGGTGTCTGCGATTCGTTGTTCAGGCTGTTCCATTCTATCTTTCCGTGCGTGTAACCACCGCAGGGAGCAACACCGACATATGTACCCAAAAGCCATGAATTCACTCCAATCGACTCATCCTCTGCATCCACAAAAACGTTGCCGTCTCTGTCGCCGTATTCAATCACATATCCGCTGCTGGGTATGTTGACATCGTTTTTCTGATAAGGATAAGGCATTGTAATTACAGGTGTGGACGGCGAAAGCTCATAAATATCAGCTTCCGTTGACCAGCTGTGGCTTGATATTTTACGTGATTCCATTTCGAGAATGGAGCCATCATGGGCGTCTATGTGATACTTATATTCCCCGCTTATTACCCACCATACGAGGTGGAAATCGCTGTAATCCCTTCTTTCGATAACCAGCACAGGATCACTGCTGTCCGCCCTCGAATCCATTTCAGCAGTTACTCTTGCTCCAGATGAATTAACAAAGGGAGTCGCGTTAATATTTATTTGCGGAAAAACATCCGCGCCAATCAGCATAAGATTTCCATTGCGAGCAAATCGCAATTCAACCCTTGAATCTTTGATTTCGACATCATCAACCACCTGCCGGTAGAAAACATAACGGATTCCATCATGTGTGTAATCTTCAATCCTGGCAAGGTTATCTGATGATATTTTAAACAAATCCGGGTGTGAATCGATTATCTGCTCGCATGTGCCTATAACTGGAACACCTTTTCCGAAAGCACGACGAATGGTGCCATCGTCGTTTTTATGTGCAAGCCAGTATTCTCCGTTGAAATAAACCACATCCGACCAGTACGGCTGAGTCACGCCTGATGCTGCTGCGGACACGCGTTCAAACGGGTTCAGCACATCGTTGTCCGGCATTGATGGCGTAACAACCGGTGTGGATGTCTGGGAAGAACATCCGATAAAAATCAACAGTGTTAAAAGAATAAGAGAGTGAGAAAAAATGCGCATTTGTTTCTCCTGAGAGAGAAGTTTCATAATGAGTAAAAATCACTTTAAAGAAATATAACCAACTACCCGACAATATTCATGTGCGGGTATTGGTAAGAAATACATATATTATTATACTACTAATCTTTTTCATTTAAAGCACTTATGAGCAATATTGAAGAACTAAATGCAAATTATGAACATTCAAAATATGATAGAATTCATATCATGAACTGTATCATAAAGAACAAACATCAGATAAAGGGAATCAGGAAATCTTGCCAGCTTCTAAAAAAAGTCGAGGACAGGATTAAGCAGGATATCCGCATCGGTGTTACAACTCGTGAAATAGACCGCAAGGCTGAGAATATGATTCTGCGTCTTGGCTCAACACCTGCCTTTAAGGGAGTGTATGGTCCGCCTCCGTTTCCATCTACAACATGTATCTCGATAAATGAAGAAATTGTCCACGGGATACCATCGAAGAGAACTATCAAAGAGGGCGACCTGGTAAGCATAGACTGCGGACTTGTTTACCACGGATTCTACTCCGATGCCGCTTTCAGTGTTGTTCTTGGCGAACCCACCGATGAGCAGGACAATCTAATGAAGGCCACAAGATGGTCAATGTTCGATGGAATCGACCAGGCGGTCGCTGGTAATTCAGTCGGGCACATTTCACACGCGATACAGACCCGTGTTCAATCAATGGGTTGTGATGTTGTCAAAGTTCTGTTCGGACATGGTGTCGGAATCGCTCTTCACGAGGAACCACCGATTTACAATTACGGCAATCCCGGAGATGGCATCATGCTCAAATCGGGAATGATTATTGCAATCGAAACAATGGTCGTAGCGGGAAAAGATCGTGTAAAAACTCTCGGTGACGGCTGGACTGTCGCGACAGCTGATGGCAGACCCGCATGCCATTTCGAGGAATCACTTCTTGTTACAAACAATGCTCCTGAAATTCTGACATGTATTAACGAGGATGACAGGCCGTAGATCCAATATAGCAGAGGATTTTAAAAATAGAAGAGTTTAAGAAGTTGTCGGGAAAGGCATCGCAAACAAGAGGCCCCCACCCCAGCCCTCCCCGCGAGCGGGGAGGGAGAGTGTTGTTTCTCCCCTT
>CBDURE010000007.1:0-52303 GCA_965369605.1 uncultured bacterium | reverse complement strand
AAATAAAAACCTCCCCTCACTGCAAATAAAAACCTCCCCTCACTGCAAATAAAAAATCTCCCCCCGCTCGCGGGGGGATTAAGGGGGGGATAATACATAAAAACATCCTTTCCCGACACGCTCCAAAACCCTCCACCATTTTAAAATCTCTTTTTCATTATTATCCTGCGTATCGCGGCATTCACCGCCGTCGGCAGAATCATCCACTCATACTGCAAAACTCGTTTCTGGAGAATAAACTCGTCATCAGATTCGGGGTAAACCTCAACCGCCAGTCTCATGAACGGGTCGCCTTTATCATATTTATCATTAACCTCATGGATTGTTATCCACGTGAACCAGCGGTTAATTCCATACTCGATATCATCCTCCATTTCAGTTTTGATTTTATCAAGGACACTCTGGTGAACCTTGATTCCATACATGCTTTTTCCACCGTGATATCGGGTATCTGCGGGATGTATGTTATACATTGGAATATCAGGCATAATGGGGATTTTATGAATGCACCCAACGAGAAAGACAAGTTCGATCCCATGTTCCAGCAGAAGTTTTTCCACTTCAGCTGAAAAATCCTTTTTGAGTTTCTTCTTCGGCAGAGCTACAACATCCATGCCGTGATGCTTTCCGACATCAATACAGCCGACATCCTCTTTTGTGGAAACGAGAAGAACCACTTTCCCGTCAGTAATCAAGCCTTTGTCCTGCGCATCGAGAATAGCATTGGCATCCGTACCTGAACCGGATGCGAACAATGCGATTCTTATATCGCTGGTGCGTTCCGATGATTTGTTGTTTTCGTTCATGGCAACGGTTATTTTATCATAAGCCTTGAACAGACTTAATGCTATAATTGAAACATATTTCGAAGATATCAGTTTGAAGACGGGAGACATGAAATGACATCCGAAGGATATATCAAAAAGCGACCTGAACTGATTGACTTGATAATGGAACGCCGCAGTATCAGAAAATATACTGACCAGAAAATCAGCGATGAGGATATCGAGAAGATCCTTCTCGCAGGGCATTATGCGCCAAACGCCGCGAACAAGCAGACATGGGAATTTGTCGCTGTTACGAATATGGAACTTAACAAAAAAATCGCTAAAATCGTCGATGGCTGCTACGACACAATCAGCGATCTTCTCGATGACAAAGACGCAAAGAAGACAATTAAATATTCCAAATTTTACGCGACTTTTTTCAAGGACGCTCCACTAACTGTATATTGCGTGGCTACTCCTTATATATCAGGCAGCGATGCCAGTTACGCGATGCTTGGCGAGGAGGGCAGGATGTACAGAGAAAATCGAGAGAACGCGCAGTCCGGCCTGCAGTCGGTATGCGCGGCTATTGAAAATATGATTCTCTCCGGATGGGCGCTTGGAATCGGAAGCGTATGGCTGACCGCTCCAATTGTCGCGAAGGATGAAATCGAGAATATTCTTGAAATCAAAGAGGGCAGGCTTGTAGCGGTAGTGGCGTTCGGGTATCCATCGCAGGCGCCAAAGGAAGCAACACGCAAACCTCTTGGCGATGTAGTCAGATATATCCGTTAAAACCGGAAATGAACGAATTAAACTGTCGATATATTCATTGCATTATTTAAGATGAAGAAAAACGGAAATGAAAATAGCAGAATTTTGAACGACAGGATTCCTGAGTTAATCAAACATACAAGAGACAACAAACATGAATTTTGATCTGGGCACAGAACACTGGTTTCAACAGGGCGGATTTGTAATGTATATCCTCACGATTTTCTCAATCGTGGTGATAGCGATTACGCTTGAGAAGGTATTTTTCCTTTCCAAAGTAGGCAGGAAAATTGACGAACTCAAACAGGCGGTAAAAGCCAGCGACAAGGAAAAACTCGCTAACTGCGTAGATGATCCGCTTTTCGCTCTCTACTATCGTCTCGCGGAAATTACCCAAACCACAAGCAAAATTGATGATAGTCTCAGGATGCTGGATCGCGCGATTAAAAGATTCGAGAATCGACTGGCGCGTGGTGTCGGATGGCTTGCAACAATCGGTAACACAGCGCCGTTTGTCGGATTGTTTGGAACGGTGCTTGGAATCATTCGCGCGTTCAGGGCGCTGGCGGATGCTGATCCTGCGGCGTACGGCGGCGTGAGTTCGGGAATCGCCGAGGCGCTTATCGCTACAGCATCCGGGCTTATTGTAGCCGTCCCGGCTGTTATCCTTTTCAACTTCCTAATCAGGCGAATCAGCAATGTCATGGTTAATGTCCGTCTTGACGCGGAGGATTTCATGGAGAAACTTATGGATTCCGGGTCAAGCCCGGAATGACACCGTATGGAATGATTTCTTGTAACCCGGTGTCCCTTCACCGGGGCTATGCGTGAATTAGCTATCTATATTAATGAAACTCTTAACCGGCATAGTAACCTACAACTCAAGGAGAACAATCGAACGATGCCTTGAATCGCTGATAAACTCTGCCATAAACATAAACCACGAAATCATCGTTTTCGATAACTGTTCGCAGGATGATACTGCTAAATACCTGACAGAAAATCATCCCGATATCAAATTTCTATCAGGTGAAAAAAATCACGGATACGCTTACGGTGTAAATCGCATTGCTGAAATATCAGATTGGGATTTTCTGCTGATTATAAATCCGGATCTTTATCTTCATAATGACGCAGTGAAAATCGTTCTTAAGTTTGCTATAGATAATCCTGAAGTTGGAATTATCGGCGCGAATATTGTCGATTCAAACAACGCTTCAATTCATTCTCACGGTGATTTGCCTACGCCGGATACATTCGTGCTTGATTTCTCCGGCCTTCGACGGTTCATATCATCAGGCGAATCAGGCTCGTTCAAATCAGTTGAAAAGCAAATCGAACCGTTTGAGGCAGGATTTGTAACAGGCGCCTTTATGCTGATACCGCGCGAATCATGGGATATTGTTTGTCGAATGGATGAGGATTTCTTTTTGTATTTCGAGGATGTTGACCTGGCGTACCGCCTGAAAGAGCAGGGGAGAGAAGTGTATGTTCATCCTGGAATAATTGCCGAACACGAGTCGGGAGCCTCGTTCCCGGATTCAGATGATGTCGCGAAATACAAATTAAAATGCTGGTTTGAAAGCGCGTATGTTTATTTCAAAAAGCACTACGGCAGGGATATCTGCATAAGCACATTTAAACGAATGATGAAAATAGTCAAATCAAAAAGCGCGATATTGAAACTTGCGGGTAAAAGCAAAAGCGATGCGATGATTCGCCAGAGGATGATTATTGAGATACACGAGGAGATAGAGAGTAGAGTTGTGAAGGAGTGATTGTGGTGTTGTAATAACACCATGCCCCCACCCCAGCCCTCCCCGCGAGCGGGTAGGGAGCAAGACCGGGTGGCGCCCACAACCAGTTGTAATCGCTTGCGATTTCAACTGGTTGTGGGTGAAATGCAATACATGGACAGTGATTTGAAGCGAGGATGACCATTTCACCCACAATCACAAAAAGACATAATAGTGGGCGGCACCCGGTGGTGTAAGTTAGTTATTTCCCCCCGCTCGCGGGGGGATTTACGGGGGGAATTCCAGTTCGCAGCTTTTCCCGGTAACCTCTAAACACAGTTAAACCAACCCGGTATCTTCAAAAACGTCCATGAAAATCTCATCGAGCCTTTCAATCGTTTTTTCCCAGGTGTAATTTGACCGTACAAAATCCCTTCCCTGCCTGCCCATGCAGTTGCGAAGGTCGGGAGTGACAATAAGCGATTTCAGCGCCAACGCCAGATCAATCGACTTGCCCGGTTCAACAAGAATTCCTGTTTCATCATCCCAGATTACTTCCGGAATTCCGCCTATATTGCTGGCTACCACAGGGAGACAGGATGCTGACGCTTCCAGTGCCGCAACGCCAAAACTCTCCTCGACAACACTTGGCATAACAAAGATATCAATCTCTCTCATGAAATCAGGGATGTCATTGTGGTGAAGGCGTCCGAGAAATTCTACATGTTTTTTTAAATCCAGCCGATCAACCATAATCTTCAAACTGACCTGTAAATCACCGCTGCCAGCGAAACGGCAAATGAAATTCATGCCTTCGTTTCGAAGCATGTCACAAGCCTCAATCAGAATCTCAGGGCCATACTTCGAGGACAGCCCTTTTGCGTAGCCGATTACAACAGGATCATCCTCCTCAAGTTTTCTGTTTCCCGGATGGAATTGATCCAGTTTCACACCAACATGAAGAACCTCCGGAGTTTGCCCGTCAGGCATATATTTGACAGCGGCTTTTGAAAGGAAATCACTGAATGCCAGTACTCGTCGCGCTATTGAAAGAATCAGTTTCTTATATTTTACCTGCTGCTCGGTTTCATCCACCTGCCATGTGATATCGCTGCCCCACAGTAAAACCACGACGTTGTTCAATCCGCGATAAACCTCATTGAAACGCCAGTTGTAGATGTAGTTGACGAAAACAACATCCGCCCATTCGAGGATTCGCCTAACTTCCTTATAGTCCTTAAAGTACTCCCACTTGCGTTTTAGTCCTTTAACATCATCAGGGATCTGCGAGTGGACATAAACCTCAGCCATCTCGATATCAGCAGCTGCATAGGATACGATTTTCAATTCATGCCCGCTGTTGATGAAATGCTCCGCGAACCGTTGTGTATGCGGGTTGTTCGCCGGAGCGACCATTGCAATCTTCAGTTTTCCGTTACTTGACGTTGTTTTCGATGTCATTTCCAAAGAGTCCCTTGAAGCCTTTTATATAAACATGCCAGTCATCTTTTTTGTAAAACAGCAGTTCAGACAGCGGGATTTTAGTCTCACGATTCATTGCCCAGTATAGCATGATGGTTTGAATGATGTATGCCAGTGATGTCGCTGCCGCGCTTCCTGCTATCCCCCATTTTGGTATCCAAAGGATATTCAGAACAAGATTAAAAATGAGTGTAACAATTGAAAAATAAAACGCGTAGTAAACCTTGCCGATTCCAATAAGGTTTGTGCCGAAGACACGCCCCACGCTGTAGCAGATAATTCCCGGAGCGAGAAACCAGAATGGGTAGCAGGCGTTGACGAATTCATCGGTGTAGAGAAAAACAAGAATGGGTCGGATGAAAATACACAAAACGCCAACGATAAGCAGCGTAATCATGAACGTGTGGCGGGAGGATTTTGCCGTGAGCGACAGGATATCCACCCACGCTTTCGATGTCACCTTGGGCAGCAGTGCAAACGCAATCGAACTTGGAATCAAAAGAACTTTTTCGATTATCTGTGTCGCGGTAGTGTAAAGTCCGAGGTCGGTATCCGTAACCAAACCGGAATACGCGATGTAATATGTAATCACCATAATGGCGACTTTGAAAAACAGGAATGTCGCAGCTGCCGCTCCAAACGCATATAACCCGATATTTTTCGAACCGCGAACGAGAAACTCCCAATCGAATGAGAATAATTTCCATTTTACAAATCGTCGTATCAAAATGAGTGAATATCCCATTAAAAAGAGCATCATCAGGATATGGGCGTATGTAACTCCCCACAATCCAAGGTTCATTCCGGTGTTGAACGTCTTGTCAACAATCGGCATGAGCGCGTCCGGATTTGTAACCAGAATGTAAACACAAACAAAGTAAATGACCTGCGTGGCGATTTTTTTGATGTTGATAATTAGAATTTTATCAAGGCCGTAAATGATGGATTCAATGAAATACCCGATAAGGTACGGTGGTATTGTCAGAAGCATAATGAAAAAGACTATTCGAGGGACATTACCGAACAACTTGTCGATACCAGGTAAAACCGAGTGAAAGGCGAAGTAAAAACCGATCATCAAAACAATGGATGTCAATCCCAAACCCAGACCAAGCCAGAATGAGTTAGCGACAAGTTTGGGAAGATTCTCCTTTTCCTTGCCGGCATAGTAGATGTTCATCAAATCAACACCGACCGTGCCAAGCACCCATAAAGTCTGTGGAACCAGAACGATTTTAGCCAGTTCGCCTGTGCCGTCCGCGCCAAGCGACCGCCTGATAATCACGCTGATACACAGCATGATAACCATCAGCACAATTTGCGTGATGAATGTCCATACACTGTCCTTAATCACGGGATTGATTATAGCATGCCATCAGGCAGCATCGAGTGGAGGATGTCAGCAAGCTGTTTGGATTGCGAGGAACGTTCGTATTTTTCAAGGTTAACATGCTTGAAATCCGGCATGATTGGCATACGGTTATTCAACCAGCCATCGTAGAGTTCGCCGATGAAATCAGCGATTTCAGAGATTTTGTCAGGAGTGAATCCTTTTCCGATTCCCCACTGCGCAATCTGGTTGTTAAGTTCGCCATCGGGCGCGATGGCAATCACGGTTTTTTTCGCGCGAAGGTATTCATAAATTTTAGCTGTCATCATGCCCTCGCTCAGTATGAGGAGAACGTCCGCGCCAAGCTGTGTGGATAAAGCGATGTCGTGAGTAGAAAAAGGTTCGGCCTGGATGATATCCGAAATGCCCAGTTCATCCGCGGTTTTCAGAAATCGAGTGTCGATTCGACCAACCAGATGCAGCGAGAATTTATCCCGCGCGTCAGGCATCTTTTCAATAAACTCCGCAATCGCCTTAAACAGTGGAATGGGGGAGCGCTGGTGATAAATCGAGCCGGTATGCGCGATTGTGAATTTATCAAATTTGCGTGGAGTTAGATTCGAATAATCACTCTCATCGAATCCGTTTGGGATTATATGAAATTTACTCAAATCAAGATCAGGGTGATTTTTCTTAAAGCCGTCAATGTATGAGCGCATGACAACGGTAACAGCGTCGGCATCAGTAAGAACTTTTTTCTCCAGGTTCATCTCTTTTTTTGCGGCATTCGGCGGACGGTTCAACGAATAATAACCCGATACCCACGGGTCGCGGAAATCGGCAAGCCAGGGAGTTTTGTATTTCTCATGGAGTTTCATCGCCACTACATGAGCTGTAGCCTCAGGTGATGTTGACAGAATCAGCCGCGGTGAATGTTTCGAGAAAATCTCTTGAGCAGCTTTTATCGCGGGTTTGAACCATCCGATCTTAGGATCAGGAATCAGATATCGACGCTGGAATTCAAAATAGAGTTTCGAAAATAATCCTTTTTTCGTGCCGTTGTCCACAAGTTCACCGCGGAACGATGGATCATCCTGCGTACGCCTGCCCCCCATAGCTCTATATATATGATAAGGCTCGTAGCTTTTTGCCCTGATTATTTCCACATCAGGCGATATTTCATCCAAAAGAGCTTTATCCTCCGGCACAGAACCGGATGGTTTCGTCACGGTAAGGACAATTGGTTTAAACCCATTTTCAGGCAGATATTTCACAAATTTGGCAATGCGCTGTACTCCGACCCCTCCCCTTGGTGGGAAGAGATAGGAAATTACGAGGATTGGTATTTTTTTACTGTTAGCCAATGTTGTATAAGTTTAAGGCGTTATAGTTAATCATTCTTAATCATATCTGATAGGAGTTAATCAAATACCTCTACTGAAAACTGCCCTGAAAAACGCTGCCAACTGGCTTAACGGATATGTTACCACCCAAAACGCGGATGGTGAATATCGCTTGAAAAACATCAAGCCGCTTCTGAATTTATACCACATTTTCCTGCTGGAGAGATTTCCTCCAGTCGAGCTTGAGATTTTATGCCAGACTTTCGCCGATGGTTCAAGCATAATACTGAATCCGGCTTTTTTCAATCGCTGGCACAAATCAGCGTCCTCATAGTACATCCAGTAGCTTTCATCCAGCTTGCCAATTTCTGATGCAATTTCAGCCGGGAACATCAACGCGCATCCTGTAAGATAATCAACCGATTCAAGCGAATCAAATTGCTTTTCATCTTTGGAACGAATTCCCCTGTGATAAAGATTCGACCACCTGAAATCAATCTTTCCCCCCGCTGACCAGATTAAATCCTTCTTTTCATGATAATAGATAAGAGGCCCAATCGCTCCGAGTTTTTCTATTTGCATCGCTGATTTCACAAGAAGACTAACAGCATCGGATGCGATTTCCGTATCGTTATTCAAAAGGAAAATATAACCAGCGCCAACCTGAATTGCAAAATCAATACCAAGATTATTCCCGCCTGCGAATCCAAGGTTCTTTTCAGATTTGATTATTTCGACATCGGGAAATTCAATCGCGACTTTTTGTGATGTGTCATCCGGCGACGCGTTGTCAACGAGAATGATTTTTAAATTGGCATAATCGGATTTGTAAAGCGATGAAAGGCAGGAGAGAGTGTCATCCCGTCCACCGTACGCGACAAGGATTACCGCGACAAGCGGCTCAGGATTCCAGGATGTTTTCATCGTTGTCATCAGGCAGATGGGTGAGGGCTTCTCTTATTGGCAGACGAGTCCTTTTTTTCTCCTTGTGGTTGATTACTATTTCGCTGACAAGCCCAATCATGATAATCTGCATTCCAACGATTATCAGCAGAACTCCGAGAAACAGCAGAGGCCTGTCGCCAATCCAGACTTTATGAAACCAGTCCCATGTCAGTTTGGCGCACACAATCAGTCCCAGGATGAAAAACACTGATCCTATGCTGCCGAAGAAATGAAGCGGTTTCTTTGCAAAGCGCGTTATAACAAGCGATGTTAAAAGGTCGAAAAATCCCGCGAGGAATCTTTTCCAGTTATATTTTGTCCTGCCGAATTTCCGCTGGTGATGCTTTACCTTAATCTCCGTGATTTTAAAACCCTTCGAATAGGCGATTATGGGAATATACCTGTGAAGTTCGCCATACACCTCAATCTCCTCGATTACCTCTCGCTTGTACGCTTTAAATCCGCAATTGATATCATGCAGCTTTAGCCCGAACACCTTTGCGTTTGTCCAGTTGAAGAAGTGAGATGAGACTACTTTGATAAACGGGTCTTTACGGTGAGCTTTCCAGCCAATTACGAGATCGTAGCCGGCATCCAGCTGCTCGATGAATCTAGGGATTTCATCGGGATCATCCTGCAAGTCGGCATCGAGTGTGAATATATATTTTCCCCTCGCGTGCGCGAATCCGGTCGCCAGCGCCTGTGCCTTGCCGAAATTTTTACGATGCGAATATACGCTGACGCATTTATCCTTCTCGTGTAAATCTCGCATTACTTCCAATGATGAATCGGATGAGCCATCATCGATGAAAATGATTTCATATCTGTCTGCCGCGACATTATCCAGAACCTGTTTGAGATGCTTATACAGATGTGGAATCGACTCATCCTCATTTAATGCGGGGATAATAACGCTTAGATAGATATTTTCATCCTGGTCTGCGCACATAGGCTGTCTGGTTAATCGTTACGATTAACATGGAAATTATACACTATGGAAACAAAGATAGCAGTGAGTTTAAATCTACCGCCATTCAGGTTTATGTTTCGATTATCCTGTCGAGAGCCTCATCAAGATCATCATCCGGAGTTGACAGGCAAATCCTGAAGAAATCCTCGCCCTCTTTGCCCCATGCGGAGCCGGGTCCCACAACAACGCCTTTTTCCTCAAGGAGCTTTGCCGCGAATGTGGTCGCGTTATAACCCTCAGGAACTTTTACCCAAAGATAGAGAGTCGCCTCGCAGGGAGTAAGATAGAATCCCGCTTCCTTGAGTTTCGCAATCGATTTATCACGCCGAGTTTTATATACTTTTCTTGTCTCATCTCCGATTTCATCAGCCAGTTCAAGCGCTTTTATTCCCGCTCTCTGAATCGCTGTGAACACACCTGAATCAGTATTGCTCTTGATAATTCCCAAAGCCTCGATGATGCGCGGATTTCCAACCGCGAATCCAAGGCGCCATCCGGTCATGTTGTAGGTTTTCGAGAACGAGTGAAGCTCTATAGCAACATCCATTGCGCCGTCAACTTCAAGAATCGATGGCGGTTTTTCATCGCCGTAATAAATCTCGCTGTATGCGTTATCGCTTAGCACGATGATCTCATGCTTTCGCGCGAATTCCACTGTTCGCTTAAAGAAATCAATATCCGCGAGTTTGGATGTCGGATTGTTCGGATAACAAATGAACATCATTTTCGCTTTGTCAGCGACATCATCCGGAATGCTGTCATAATCGATAAGGAAGTCGTTTTCATGTTTAAGAGGCAGATAGACAATAGACGCGTCAGTGAAAATACTTCCCATCTTATAGACAGGATAGAACGGGTCCGGTACGAGTATGGTATCGCAGGGGTCCATAATCGCCCAGATTGTGTGCATTAACGCTTCCTTTGAACCATTGGTGATAATCAGGTTTTCGAAAGGATCAAGTTTCACGTTAAATCGTTTGTCGAACCATTTCGCACAGGCTTTGCGCAAATCCGGGTGCCCCTCATATTTCGGATATTTATGAGTGCTGAATTCATTTTCAACAGCATCGGTCAGCGCCGCGCGAATTCGCGGATCAGTTGGCCTGTCCGGATCGCCGATTCCAAGTGAGATGATTTTCCAGTCGGGATGTTCCGCTTTTACTTTCTCTCGCGCCTTGTCAATTACCGCGAAAGGATAGGGGGGAACCTTGTAAACCCTTTCTGAAAGTTTGAATTTGTCTTCCGGATGTTTTTCCATTATCTCATTACCTCGATCAGTTGTTATTATAGTTCCTGAAAAAACCTCAGCGGCTGGGCCGCCAAGGATTATAGATTCATCTTTATCAAACCGGACTTTCAATTCACCGCCCGGAACAGTGATGTTCACGGATGTTCCAATTATTCCAAGTTTGCGTGAAACCGCGGCAGCGGCGCATACTCCCGTGCCGCAGCTTAATGTTTCTCCCGCTCCTCTTTCCCAGATGCGCATTATAATATGCTCTGGTGAAATATGCTTCACAAATTCCACGTTAATTCGATTGGGAAACAAATCATGATTTTCAATCATCGGCCCAACAGTATCCACAGGGAAACCATCAACATCATCCATATATATAACCGCATGTGGATTGCCCATAGATAAAGCATGAAACTCAAATTCCATGCTGTCAGACAAAATGATATTTTCCGCAAGAGCGGTTTCGCCATCGCCGGCAACCGGAATGTTCGAGCGGGTAAAATCAGGTTTGCCCATGTCAGCCTCAACCCATCGGACTTTCCCATCATCGCTGATATCGAGATTAACACTCAATATGCCTTTTCCGGTTTGTATCTGCAAATTGGTTTTTTCGCTCAGGCAATGGTCGTAAATATATTTGGCAATACAGCGAATGCCGTTCCCGCACATCTCAGCCAAACTGCCATCCGGGTTGAAGAAAATCATTTCAAAGTCAGCGTCATCGTGGTCAGCCAGTATTAACAGGCCATCCGCGCCGATTCCGAATTTACGGTTACAAACAAGAACAGCAAATTCCTGCAGGTTTATTTCAGCGGGTAGATTTTGTTTTTCCACAAGGACAAAATCATTTCCCGTACCGTGCATCTTTGTGAATTCTATTTTATTTAGTACTTTCATTTTTAAACATTAAACATACTTTTTCTGAAACAACAACGGGATCATCATCAGCGTTTAAATCAATCCACCTGATATAATCATCCGCTCTGAACCATGTCATCTGGCGTTTGGCGTATTGCCTCGTGCGAATGATAATCCTCTCGATAGCCATCTCTTTTGTGATTTCACCTTTCAAATACTGCCTGAGTTCCATGTACCCAATGCCGGTCATCGCGAGTGAGTTTTCAGGATAATTCTGTTTTTCCAATTCGCGAACCTCATCAATCCAGCCTGCCTGAATCATCGAGTATGTTCGAGCGCGAATTCTTTCATTAAGCGATTCTCTTTCTCTTCGCAAACCCACAACAGCAAAATCATAGTCAGCGTTTTCACTTTTTCCCCTTGCCTCGCTCAAAGGTTTTCCAGTTGTTTTAATTATTTCAAGCGCTCGAATCACTCTATGAGGATTCTTCAAATCAATCTCATTTGCCGCGTCCGGATCAAGTTGATGCAATTCCTCTGCCAAACTGTCCAGACCGTGTTCCTCAAGGCGTTTTGAAATATCATCGCGGATCTCATCCGCTCTTGATACATTTGCAAAGTCAAATCCCGCAACAAGCGCTCTGATATAAAGCCCGGTACCGCCAACAATAAGCGCGTTTTTCCCATTATCAAACGCCTGTTTAATAGCGTCTTTCGCTGCATTGATAAAATCCGCAGTGCTGAAATTATCATCAGGCGATACAATATCAATCAGAAAGTGCCTTACTCTAGCTCTCTCAACGTCATTTGGTTTTGCTGTGCCAATATCCATTCCGGTGTAAACCTGACGGGAATCCGCGCAGATAATCCAGGCATCGAGTTTTTCAGCGACATTCAGCGCGACTTCGCTTTTTCCAACCGCGGTTGGTCCGACGATTATGTACACTCGTTTTGGCATAATCACCAAAAAAGAAAAGCGAAATTATAACATAGTTAGCAAGTTAGCAGGTTAGTAGGTTAGTAAGTTAATAGGTTAGAAAGTTGGTTAGTTAGTATGTTAGATTGTTGAGTAAGTTGGCTGGTTGTCATTCTGAGCGCAGCGAAGAATCTATAAGTTGCTGTGTTGATGATTAAACCAGATGAAATTAACCCACGCTGTCGAGGAGAGATCCTTCGACTTCGAGCAATATCGAAGTATTTTGCTCAGGATGACAGAAAGGGCTATGAGCTTATGGAGTGTTTTTATAACCGAGCCCCGAACGTTAGTGAGGGGTAGGTTAAATTTGAATCAAAATTGTTAATACCCCTCACTAACGTTCGGGGCTCGGATAACGAGAATTAATATGTAATCCGGCTTTCGATAAACCCGGCTACTGCGGCGCTCTCGGAATGTAACCTGTTTTCTTATCCCCATCATCCCAAACGACATCATGAATCGCTCCGCAATTCCAACACTCAACTGCGCCTGGGAACATAGTGCGTGAACGTGGAACTCGAACTACCATGATTTGCCTGCATGATTTACATTCCTGCTCAGCATAGTTCCGAGATTTCAATGCAAAAAATATTGCGAAAGCTGTTGGTAATAAACCTGGAAGAATTTTTTTAATGACATCGAGTGAATCACGGTTGAAATAACCATATTGACTGAAAAAATATTCAATCGCATAAGGAATTGCAATTACCAGCACGATTACGAAGCCGAGTATCTTTTCAATTTTTATTTCCTGAATGGAGCGAGGGTCTTTGAGGATAATAGGGAATCTAGAGTGGCTTTCGCTTTTCTCTTTTTCCAGTTTAAAAGGATATTTCAATCCGCAGTTACGGCATTTCTTTCTGGATGGCTTGTTAATTGTCGAACAGAAGGGACATTTGCGCCATGACATAACCGGTTTCTTGCCGGACACTTTCCCTTTCCGGGGTTTTACCACTGGTGCAATAACTGCCAAATTCGATTCACCTTCCGGATTGCATACTGCTGTTTAATTAATCAGAATCATCTTCTAAGACTTCATCCGAATCAATTTGTTTCGTTTTCGGAGCGGCAATCCTCGCTACATAAACGCTGATTTCATATAACAAAAGCATAGGCGTGGCGACAAGAAGCATTGTAAACGGGTCAGGGGTAGGAGTCAGAGCCGCGGCGAGAATCATTATAACTACAATTGATATCTTGCGTTGGCGTCTCAGCAGGATTTCTGTTACCAATCCGGCCTTGCTGAGAAGAAAGACAACAACAGGCATTTGGAAAACCAATCCGCACGAAAGGCAGGTGGTTGTTACAAAATTAATCGACCTGTCCAGTCGAATCTGGTTTGATATCACATCCGACCCGAAGCTAAGAAGGAATCCAAGCGCGACAGGCAGCACAAGGAAATATCCGAACAGAACACCCAAAGTGAAAAGAAATACAATGACAGGAATTGTAGGAAAAATAAAGCGTTTTTCATTTGGAAGGAGTGCCGGCATGATGAATCCCAAAAGTTGTCCTATGATTACAGGGCTTGCCAGCACCAATCCGGCTGCCATCGAAACCTTGAAGTAATTGAAAAATCGCTCGGTAACATCGAGTACGATTGGGCTGAAATCAGGCCCGTATGGCAGAAGGACGATTGTGAAAATCCGCTCACGAAAGTAAAACGCGACAAAGAATCCAATCATAATTGAAACAAGTGAAATGATAATTCGTGTGCGAAGCTCATCAAGATGCCGCATCAGGGGCATCTGAGCCTGTGGCGATGTTTCTTTGGATTCCTCTTGATTCTTGATGTTATCCGGGGTTGAATCGGTGCTGTCTTTATCAGACATCTATGTTACTCCGATTTTCCATTGTTATCAGGAACGGTTTTTTCAGGAGGATCTTCAGTGTCCTTGACAGCGTTTTTAATATCTTTCTCAACGCTTTTCTGGGCATCCTTGAACGACCTGAGGGATTTGCCAATCGCTTTCCCCACTTCAGGCAGTTTGCCCGGCCCAAAGATAAGCAAAATGATAACCAGTATAATTACAAGTTCCCATATTCCAATGCTTGGTAGAAATCCTAAGCAGACCATTTTCTATATAACCTCTTCTGGTTTGAAAATCCTATTGATTATAGCATGAACTTACTTGTAATTAATGTCAAGGTCAAAAGTGAAGTCAAGATATTCGCTGGTTCCCTCGTAGTGCGCCGGCTCAAATCGTGATTTTTCAACTCGAGCAATTGTTAAATTATCGAGATCCTTGTTACCGCTCGATTTAATAACCCTAATCCTCCCGACCGGGTCACCGTCCTTGTTTACCTTCAAGCGAATAGTTAGGTTCCACTCCCTGTTCCGCAATTCACGAGGCAGATTCCTCACGGTGAATTCCTTGTGAATATTCGGCGGAATAATCGCGCGTTTTTGGACTTTCGGTTTACCATCTTCCGGAATAGTGATTTCATCGGCAAAAAGGAAACCGCTTGTTTCATGCACGAAAGTATTGTCATGAATTTGCGATGACGTTAACCGTGATGGTTCAAAGGGCGGGATTGCGAATTCGGTATCAGTTGATGAATCATCGGAATTGTCGTCCGTAATATTCGTATCAGTGTTGTCCTCAATTTCAGGATTTGCGTCCGTATCATCAATCGGATTAACCACAGGATTCGATGGCTTTTCAGGATCATTAATATCAGGCGGTTTTGTTTTTATTTCACCTGCGATGAAATTTTGTCCGGCTGGAGTTTGAAGTTGTTGGAAGACAGCGAAACCAATCGCGATATGTATAACAATCGCGATGGAAATATACAGTATCAGAGGATGTTCTCGAATATGCTTTAGTTCAAGTTCCAAAACTATAAATATCCTCTGTCCTCACAGGAAATACCTTTTATCTCCCGTCTTTCAGGTGATATCGCAAAAGGTAATCCTGAAATCGTGGCCACAGTTTGTGCAGCGTCGAGTGAATTGAACTTCAAAATCACTTGTCTTGAATTCCATGCCGCATATCGGACAATCGAAATGGTAGTAGGTAAAGCACTCGAGAAAAGTAACAAGATAAAGGAATCCAACTACGACAAGAACAGCGGCACTCGTTCCGGTGATTACATATTGCCACACGAACACATTCATTAATGCAATTACTGTGACAAGACTCACGATTGCGAACTGGATCATTCTCCAGATTCGATTTCGCTTTCGAACGATTAAAACCTCGTTCAGCGTTCGATCGACCATAAAACCCTCCCAGGACATTTCCTAAAGATTTAGTGTCGATCGGAAATGAAATGATTAATATTCTATTTCCAAACGGAAACCCATCAATGCTATTTCCGCTAATTCAATTATATTTTAACATACTTGATAAGGAATGTATTGCCGGGCGACATTATTCAACAACAAATTAACCGAACAACTAACCGAGTTAACCGAACAACTAACCGAGTTAACCGAACAAATAACCGAGCCCCGAACGTGAGTGAGGGGTAGTTCAAATTACTATTCAACTCCGGATGCCGCCCATACATCACGCGAAGCGTGATTTATGGGTGATTGATGCGAAGTTATGCAATTTCACCCATAAAGCCGAGACGGCTTTATGGGCGGCACCCGACTTGGATTAAGATGAGGGAAACCAATAAAAATTGCCTTTTCCGACAAGCTCTAACATTCGGGGCTTGGTTAATAATAATTTCATACTTGGATTTATTGCCAGAGACAAGCGATCACAGGTTCAGGATTCTACAGTAGTGTTTCTTTTCTTTAGTTAAGCAGTTTCCTACTACGCATTCTCCACAAAATCTCTCATCGCCGCTGCGGCTATTTTACCCGCGCCCATCGCGCTGATAACCGTCGCGCCACCTGATACAATATCCCCGCCGGCGAAAACGCCTTTCATGGAGGTCATCATGGTTTGCTCATTAACAACGATTGTTCCCCACTTGGTTGTTTCAATATCAGGATTGGCGTTCATTAGAAGTGGATTCGGTCCCTGCCCGACCGCGACAACAACAAGGTCTGTTTCATGGATGAATTCACTGCCCTCAATCGGGTATGGACGCCTGCGTCCGCGGTCATCCGGCTCGCCGAGTTCCATCCTGATTAATTCCATCGCGCAAACCCGATGGTCATTATCGAGAATATATCGTTTGGGAGCGACCAAATTCATGATGTCAACGCCTTCCTCCTCGGCATGAACGACCTCCTCAGCTCGAGCTGGCATTTCAACCCGGCTTCGCCTGTATGCGATTGTCACATTTTCCGTGCCGGAAAGGCGTTTGGATATTCGCGCGGAATCCATAGCGGTATTCCCGCCACCGATTACAGTAACTCGCTTCGTCTTGAGAATAGGCGTGTCATATTCAGGGAATTTATTCGCGGTCATTAAGTTTACTCGTGTAAGGAATTCATTGGATGAAAAGATTCCAATTCCATGTTCATTGGGAATATTCAGGAAATAGGGGAGTCCCGCTCCCGTGCCGAGGAAAATGGCTTTGTTTCCCATTCCGACTAAATCCTTAAGCGATAATGTGTTTCCAACAAGAACATTAGTTTCGAAATTCACTCCCCAGCCACTGATGATATCGAGTTCAGCCTGCACAATGGCGTTGGGAAGCCTGAAATCCGGGATGCCGTAAATCATGACTCCGCCCAATGCGTGAAGCGCCTCATAAACTGAAACCTGGTATCCCGCAAGAACCATTTCACCCGCGCACGTTATCGATGAAGGCCCGCATCCAACCACAGCGACTTTCGTATCGCTTTTAACCATATTCTCGCCTTTGGGATGCATATCGTGTTTTTTCAAATACCAGTCAGCGAGAAATCGCTCGATACGGCCGATTGCGACAGGCTCGAATTTCTTACCGAGAACGCATACTTTCTCACACTGATTTTCCTGCGGGCAGACTCGTCCGCAAACGGCGGGCAGCGCGTTGTATTTTTTTAATGAGTTATAACCGCTTTCAAAATCGCCTTCAGCTGCGAATTTGATAAACTCGGGAATGTCTATTCCAACCGGACAACCGGCAACACACGATGGTTTCTTGCATTGGATGCATCGCTGCGCCTCGACTAAAACCATCTCTTCATCGTAGCCAATAGCGACCTCATCGAAATTCGTGATTCGCTGCTGTGCAGACTGCTCCGGCATGGGCATCTTTTCAGGTTTGATTTTCGGTTTTTTCTTGTCAGTCAATCTGATGCTCCACTAATTTTGATGGATTCCGGGTCAAGCCCGGAATGACAAAAACATAATTAATCCGCAAAAACATAATTAATTCGCTAAAACATAATTAATCCGCAAAAAAATAATTAATTCGCTAAAACAAGATTAATCCTACAAGAACAAGTTGTATTGTCATTCCGGCGAAAGCCGGAATCCATTTTTCTTTTATAGAAGAGTGGCATCTCCCATTTTTAAATGGATTCCCGCTTTCGTGGGAATGACGGGTTAATTGACGAATAATGATTTCAGTGACCAATTTTAATTATTATCCTTTACCAATAAAATGCAACGGCTTTTCCGACAGGCTCTAAAGCATGGTGTTATTTTTTTTATGTCTTAACCGTTTTACCTTCTTTCTCAAATAAATCCATTGCCTGCTTCTCGTATTCCTTATACGCTCCAAGCCTGATTAAAATCTCATCCCAGTCAACCTTGTGGCCGTCGAAATCAGGCCCATCGACACAGGCGAATTTAGTTTCATTGCCAACCGTGCATCTGCAGGCTCCACACATGCCGGTGCCGTCAACCATGATTGGATTAAGCGAAACCCACGTTGGGAAACCATACGGCTGTGTCAGATTGCTCACAGCTTTCATCATTGGAAGAGGGCCGATAGCCATGACTGAATCAGGCTTGAGGTCGCCATCGATTAGTTCCTGAAGTTTCGCTGTTACAAATCCATGGAATCCGAACGAGCCATCATCAGTGCAAATGTGGAAATCGTCGGACACCTCTTTCAATTCGTCCTCAAGGATAATTAAATCCTTGTTTCGAAATCCGACAATCATAATGACTTTGTTGCCGGCTTCCTTGAATCCTCTTGCGACTGGAAGAAGGACCGCGTTTCCGTATCCGCCACCAACACAAACAACAGTGCCGACATTATCTGTATGCGATGGCTTTCCCAGAGGGCCAAGAAGGTCCAGTATTTCACCGCCCTGCTCAATCGTGGCTAGGTGCGCGGATGATTTCCCGACCTCCTGAAAGATTAGAGTAATCGTTCCTTTGTCGGGATTGGAGTGCGAAATGGTAAGCGGAAAACGCTCTCCCTTTTTATGGGTGCGCAGCACAACGAATTGCCCCGGCTTCGCCGAGTTGGCAATCATTGGAGCTTCGATTTCGATTCTGTGAGTGATTGATGTAAGACTATCTTTGGAAACTATTTTATACGCCATGTTTTCCTCTTAATGAATCTGTAAAGCCATCCTGATGATATGTTCCGGAAATCTCAAATCACGCATTGCCTTTTGAACTTTTGCCAATATCATAACCTGCCTGAGCAGCTTCCATGTTTACCGGAATCAATTTGTGATATCTATCTGGAAGCACCTTCGCCAGCGCTTTTGCCACAGTTTCCAGTTTAATGATATCCGTATATCCAATCAGCGCCGACATGCAGATTATCGCGGCGAACTTGTCATTGCCAAGTTCAACCGCCAGCTCGTTGGCTTTAACAGGAATGTAATGAATATCATCCCTGGATGGTTTATGCGATATTAACGACTCGTTATAAACCAGGCATCCACCGGATTTAATCATCGGTTCGAACTTGGCAAACGATGGATTATTCATTGCGATTACCCAGTCAGGATGAGCTGTCAAAGGCGCGCCCACCTGCGGTTCATCAGTTACCATAACCGTGCAGTTCGCGGTTCCGCCTCGCATTTCAGGCCCATACGATGGTATCCATGCGACAGCTTTTCCCTCGTTCATTCCTGAATAGGCGATAATCTGCCCGATTGTCATAATTCCCTGGCCGCCGAATCCGGCGAATATCATCTCGCTGTACATTGCGTTACCCTCGCAACTAATTATTTATGCAGAAAATCGTAAAGTAAGTTTCTTCTATTATTTATCTTCCTTCTCCGCAAGAACATCCTTATAAACGCCAAGCGGATAATACGGAATCATTTCATTCTCAATTCGCTTCAACGCTGTTAGCGGATCCATACCCCAGTTCGTATTGCAATTACTCAGTATTTCAACCAGCGTTAGTCCAAGCCCCTTCATCTGGTATTCAACAGCTTTCTTAATGGCTTTTTTAGTTTTTGCTGAATTTGCCGGATTGTGCAGTGATGTCCTCGCGACATACGCCGAACCCGGAAGTGATGCTACCAACTCTGCAACTTTCATCGGCATTCCGGAGTGAGCCGGATCACGGCCAGCCGGCGCTGTTGTGGCTTTCCAGCCGACAAGTGTCGTGGGAGCCATCTGTCCGCCTGTCATGCCGTAAATTCCGTTGTTGATGAAAATAATCGTTATCTTCTCACCACGCTGGGCAGCCCAGAGAAATTCACTTGCTCCGATTGCAGCAAGGTCGCCGTCACCCTGATATGTAAAAACAAACAAATCAGGATTGACTCTCTTTACGCCTGTCGCAACCGCGGGAGCTCTTCCGTGAGGAGACTGGACGAAATCCAGGTTGAAATAATCATAGCTGAATACAGAGCATCCAACTGATGCTATCCCAACCGTCTTGTCGTGTAAACCAGCTTCATCAATCGCCTCAGCGACCATCCGATGCGCCACGCCATGGCTGCATCCCGGACAGTAGTGAACCTTCTTTTTATCCAGCGACTCAGGATAGAAATTCATCTGCTCCATGCCGTCTATTTTTGATTTTGTTTCAGTCATTTTCTTTTCTCCAGTGGAATAAAATGCCTAAAGCAGATTATTAACCTGATCGACCACTTCTTCTTTCTGAATCAATACTCCACCCATTCTGCCGTAGAAATGAATCCTGTCATCATCCTGAACAGCAAGGCGAACATCATCAACCATCTGCCCGGCTGACAACTCAAGAACCAGGAATTTCCTGTCTGATTTCGCGTTTGCCAAATCTCGAATCTGCTGTTCTGGGAATGGCCATAGAGTGATTGGTCGAATCATGCCGACTTTTTTACCCTCTTCTCTTAACATCTGGACTGCGCTTCTTCCAACTCTGGAACAGACACCGTAGGCGACTATAACCACATCAGCGTCGTCAACCATCACTTCCTCATACTCCAGAACATCCTCTTTCGCTTTTGCCATTTTGTCTTTCAAATACTGGCAGTGTTTTTCCAGAGCTTCAGGCTGAAGATATATCGAGTTTATAATGTTTGGTTCTTTACGGCCGTTCATACCGCACGCGCCCCAGTCCGGGTCTTTGGGAGTAAGTTCAGGCATGGTGTCGAAATCAACAGGTTCCATCATCTGTCCAAGAACGCCATCCGCTAGGACCAAAACGGGATTGCGATATTTAAAAGCGATTTCAAACGACTTATAAACGTGCTGTGTCATTTCCTGTACCGATGACGGCCCGTAAACCACCATCCAGTAATCGCCGTTTCCGCCGCCTTTTGTCGCCTGGTAGTAATCACCCTGCGATGGCGCTATGTTCCCCAGTCCGGGCGACCCTCTTACGATGTTCACCAGAACAACCGGAGTTTCGCTTCCCGCAAGATAGGATATTCCCTCCTGCATGAGCGAAATTCCAGGGCTTGAGCTGGATGATAAAACCCTTTTGCCTGAACCGCCCGCGCCTAGAAGCATGTTTATCGTGGCGACTTCACTTTCAGTTTGAAGGAAAACACCGCCAACCTCAGGCATGCGCCTTGACATATACTCAGGCACTTCATTCTGCGGGGTTATCGGATAGCCGAAATACGACCTGCATCCGGCTCGAATCGCTCCCTCGCATAGAGCCTCATTGCCTTTCATCAGAACTTTTGCCATCTATTTATACCTCAATTCCATTGCTTTAAATATGCTAATGAAAAACGAATCCTTTTTATTAATAACACCATGCTTTAGCGTGGTGCTTACTTAGCCTGATACTGCTTCCTTCTTCTTTTTTGTTTCTCTGAACACCGTGATTACCCAATCGGGACACATCAGTGCGCACGTACCACATCCGGTGCAAGGGGCATCTTCTGATATCAACTCAACGGGATGATAACCCATGATATTGATTCGTTCAGAAAGCTGAAGCACGTTTTTAGGGCAGAATTCAATGCAAATGCCGCATCCCTTGCATCGATCATCATTTACAACTATTGTTCCCGGCATAATTATCTCCTGAATTTACTTCTTGCTGTAATCGTAAAAGCCTTTGCCTGCCTTCCGTCCAAGATGGCCGGCGTTTACAAGGCGCTTTAAAAGCGGACATGGTCGATATTTCGGATCGCCCAATCCATCATGAAGAACATTTAGAATCGCAAGGCATGTGTCAAGCCCGATTAAATCCGCCAGTGCGAGAGGGCCTATCGGATGGTTGAATCCGAGTTTAGCTGTCGTGTCGATATCCTCCGCAGTTCCAACTCCCTCCATCAAAGCGAAAGCCGCTTCATTGATAAACGGAAGGAGAATTCGATTCGCTATGAATCCCGGATAATCACTAGATACCGTACATGTCTTGCCCAACTTTTCAGACATCGCCTTGACATCCGCATAAGTGGAATCATCGGTATCCTCGCCGCGAATGAGCTCGACCAGTTTCATGATAGGAACCGGATTCATGAAATGCATTCCGATTACCTTTCCGGGCCGTTTTGTCGCGCTTGCGAGTTTTGTGATTGGAATCGATGATGTATTTGACGCCAGAATCGTATGATCAGGGCAGTTGGAATCAAGGTCGGCGAAAATCTTCCTCTTGATATCCTCGTTCTCGATAATCGCCTCAATTACAATATCCACATTGTAATCAAGTTCAGCTGTAGCTTTGATACGGGCAAGAATCGCATCCGCTTCATCCTGCGTGATTTTTTCCTTCGCGACAAATTTCGAAATCGATTTGTTGATAACCGCCATTCCCTTTTCGATCTGCTCGGGGATGATGTCCTGTAACACAACCTCGAATCCATTAGCTGCGGCGACTTGGGCGATTCCAGCGCCCATCTGGCCTGCGCCGATTACAAGTACTTTTTTAATTTCCATTACTGCATCTCCTATGAATAACCTGCAAAAATGTTATAACCCGCCACTACCCGTGACGGGTCATCATCAAGCCAGTATGTCGCCAGCAAATTCGAATATCATGAATAAAAGCCTAAAAACTCACACGAATGAATCTATGTGAATCGTTTCACTAGTTAACAATGAGCAATATTTGCTCACTGAGCAAGAACGAAATCTTATCAAATTGAATTACTTATGTAAAGAATGGGTTAGCTTGAAATGTCTAAGGGGTATATTACCAAAACAAAAGACACTGCTGCCAAATTAAAATAAAAACATCGACCAAAAAAACCGATCCCCGAACGTTAGAGCCTGTCGAAGAAGGTCAAGATTCGTCATTCCCGCGAAAGGGGCTGTTGAAAAACCTTATTAGTTCCGTAACCCGGTCCCTATCGGCAGGCTCAGGACAAGCATGCTGTCCCGGACCAAAGCAACAATTATCTATAAGATAAATCAGGCATGCCGGGGTTTTGTGTGTTTATGGGGAACCCCGGAATGCCTCCGAACGTTTTTAGAATTGATTCACATCTTAGTATAAAGGCATTTCGGGTTACGATACTAACGAGGTTTTTCAACAAGCCCGAAAGCGGGAATCCAATTTATTGTGAATATATCCGCAAAATCGCTTTAATTCTCGAACACCCAAGAAAAATGGATTCCCGCTTTCGAGTCTGTCGGAAAAGGTGCCAATCCGTATAAAAACATCGGGTGCCGCCCATAAAACCGTCTCGGTTTTATGGGTGATATGTTGCGAAGTTATGCATTTCACCCACATATCACAAAAAGACGTGATGTGTGGGCGGCACCCTATAGTTATCATAAATTTTGTATATTTGTAAATCAACATGCTTTTCCGACAGACCCTTTCGCAGGAATGACGAGTCATTTGACTTGACCGGTTATTTATAGTAACAAATTACTTACCTTTTCCGGCAGACTCTCACTTTCGAGGTTCGGTTACATTGTAAAAGGCTTGGTCACATTGTAAAAGGCTCGGACACATTGTTCGAGACAAGACACATATCAATCAAAATCAGTTGGCAATTTAACCAGATAGCAATCCTCTGCGCCATTTGAACGCTGTTCATCTACTCCACTTCCGGGATCAAAATCAACAACTAATTTATAGTATCCCACAATCGACAGATATGATTGGTTGCATAATGCCATCCCGAAACTCTTGTCAACATCCAACCCTCCGAAATTAATTACCCAGGTTAGATCACCATCCAGGTTGAATTTATTTATAAAAACATCCTTATTTCCAGCTGATGTTCTTTCATCGACTTTTTCACCAGGATCGAAATCACATGTGTGATCAAAAATGCCGAGATAATAGATATCGTTTGAGTTAACTAATAAATCCATGCAGTAAACGTTCCCGCGGTTTTGAGGATTCCCACCCCATGACTTTCCCCAAATGAAGTTGCCTTTGGTGTCAAACCTGCTTAGGTAAACTCTATCTGATGAATATGAGGAATGCTTATCCACACCGGGACCGGGATCAAGGTCAACTGCGCATTGGTTGAATGCACCGCCAACAAAAACATTGTTCTTATTGTCAGTATCAGCGGCAATACCGAGAACACGTCCTTCTCCTCCCCATGTTCGTGACCACTTGAAATTGCCGGATGAATCGAATTTGCTTAAATATGCATCAACAGCGCCATTGGATGTATGCTCATCCAATCCTGGACCAGGATCAAAATCCGCAGTTTTTTGAAAATAACCTGTTACAAATATATTGTCGAATGAATCATGGCAAACTGATTTACCATAAACCATGCCTGTTCCTTGCCAGCCCAGACACCATGTCAAATTACCATCCGAATTGAATTTGCTTAGAAAGGCAAATCTTAATCCTGGTTTTTTCACTATTTTGTGAACCGGATTAAAATCAGTTGGATTTCGAAGCTCTCCTGTTATAAGGATATTGTCCTGATTATCAATACTGATAGGTAAAGCATTACTACTTGAGGTATTAAAAGCGGGGTACCTATTAGGAGACGAGAACATATTCCGTCCCCAGATATATTTACCATGTGTATCATATTTGCATATAAAAAAATGGCCATTTTGTGAATTATGCTCATCCACTGCTGGACCAGGATCAAAATCCATTATTCCGTAAAATATGCCAATTACATATATATTTCCCAAACTATCCGTTGCAATTCCACGACCTGAATCATTTTGCGTTTTGCGTATAGAGTCCCATGTGATTACCCATTCGAGATTACCATTTGAATCATATTTAGTGACAAATACATCCGTACCAGAACTTGAAGTGCGTTTTACCACATTATCGGGATCCGGATCAAAATCCAGAAGGTTTGAAAATCCACCTGTGACAAAGATATTTCCATCATTATCACAGGCAGTGCTATAAGCGATGTCATAGCCCATCAAACTGCCCCATGTTCGTGCCCATTCATGTGATGGTTCATAATCGTTCACAAATATCTCTATTTTTTCATAAAGCGCCATTGAACCTGAGTCGGCGGAGGTCGCTTTGATATATCCGGTATAACTGCCTGTGGGGGCGCCTGTATTATTCACCAGCTGCATTTCCCAAAACTGCACTGTAAGTTGTTTAGTAAAATAACTGATTTCTTGCGGACTTTCGACCTCGGCAAATTGCACCAGTTCCTGTCCGGTTATTTGTGGACAATGAAGATATACTGTATCAACATTGGTCTGATGGTCATACACCTGCACTTCAAGTTTGGCGGATGCGCCTATTTTATTCTTCAGCGTATCCTGCTGGAACGATGAGATAATGTATGGTTCCGCACAATTAACATGCAGAGAAGCGTCAATCGCGAAAGTTACTTTTGGATTATTTTCCAGCAGGTGAAGTGACAAATATTTCTTTTCATGCTGAAGACTTTTTAATACACGGTCCTTAAGGAATCCTCTACCATAAAATCTTACAATTGGGTTTAAAAAATCACCACCTGCCGGATCATGCAAATCTGTCCAGTTATCCTGCTGAATTAGCGTATGACCGGTATCATCAGCAAAAACAATCAACCTGGCATCATAGATATTAAATTTAAACGGATTGGTTATTGTTAAGTCCAATTCGATGATTTCAGTTGTTGAATTGTAGGATGTGATTTTGATTTCAGGATCTTGAAAAAGTCCTTTGGTGTTGTAAGTGCTATCCAATCCACTAGTGCGGGAAACTTTTACGCTGTTCGCTGAAATATTAAATTCAACTGACCATATGCCAAGCAATGATCTGTTAGACAAACTCCCTTCAGATTTCGGTTGTTCTATTGGAGAATTATCGCTTTTATTCTCAGTGTTGTCAGAATCAGGCAGTCCGAATGAGCAGGGAGACATTACCAAATACGCGATTAAAATAATTAGCAAACTCGTAGTAAATTTTTCCATTTCTCTTTGTTTTTCTCCAGTCATATGATTTAGAAACGCGTCAAGCATTGCGTGACGAACAGTATTCTAACAAACTGCGTTTCAAATGTCACAGTTTGTCAGAGTTAATTGGTACCGGGTACAAGTTAATTCGTACCGGGTACAAATTAAATTAGGCTCGGTTTGTTTGCACCATTAAGATTTGATACCATCAACCAGAATTATCATCCCTCAACTGAAGGACTTATTGAAATGAAATCACAAACCAGGAAAGCATTAATACTAATTACTCTTGTATGTTCATTGTTGACATGCATAAGCAGCAGTGCTGTTGAAATTCCAGATGATTCATGGTTTAAGGTAATCATCAAAGAGAAGCATGTCGGATGGGCGCATCTATCCAAATCTCAAATTGAATCACCGGATGGCGAACTGCTATATGCAGTCGATTTTGAGCGCAGAGTCATTCTACAATTGCGAGAGGATGAATTCATCATGGAACTGAAATATCAAATTGTCCGCGATGAATCCGGCAATCCAGTATCAATGGAAATGCGCAGTTCAAACGGAATGAACTCAATATCAATCAAGGGTGAGATGACAGATGATGGCCTTGCTATTTACCAGTCGAAAAAAGGCGAAGGGCGCACGGCTATAATTTTGGATGAAACCGCTCGTATGCCGTATGAATCACAGGCGCAGTCCGCATGGCTCGAAATGCTGGACGGCAGAAACATTAATTATAAACAGTTTTCAGGTAATACTTGTGAACTTGCAGATGTTTCATCGCGAGTGTTAACCAGTGAACCGGTTGAGATATCTAATGTTAAAATTGACGCGTTTAGAATTGAAATCACTACTGAATCCGGTGTTATTATCGAATGGCGTGATGAAAACGGGAAACTTCTGAAATGCATCGATAACACAATGCCGGGCGGATTGCTTCTTCAATTGTGCGATAAATCCACTGCACAGGGGAAACTCGAAACCCTGAACCTCTTCGAGATGATGAGCTTCGGTAAAACCGAAACGAAACTTCCAGACATAAACACGATTTCACAAATCGAGTATAAACTAACTCTCGATAGCGGTGGGTTAGGGGAGATGCTCATTGGTGATGAACGCCAGAAAATCGTCAAGCAGGATGGCAACACGATGCATTTAAGCATTTCTCGGATTGAGCCTGATTCGAATTTGCATTTTCCCATTGCCGATATCAACAGCTCCATGAGTGAATATCTTGCAGCCAATAAATATCTCGGATGTGAGGATGAAAATCTGATTAAGCAAGCAAGAGAAATCATCGATGATGAGCAGGATGCGTGGATAGCATCATGCCTGCTTTTAGACTGGGTTTATGAAAATCTTCAAAAAGGCGGATGCCCTGATTTCGCAACAGCGACTGAAACTCTTGCGGGAATGAAAGGAGACTGCTCTGAACACGGAGTTCTTCTAGCAGCGTTTTTACGCTGCGTTGGAATCCCCTCAAAAGTGGTTTTCGGAATGCTCTATCATGAGGGAGGATTCTACTGCCACATCTGGGTCGAGGCATATATTGGCGATACATGGATTGCAATGGACCCCATCCAAAACGAAATACACGCGGATGTAGGCCATATAAAACTAACTGAAAGTTCGCTTAACGGCATCGAATCTCTCGATTCCCTCATGACAAGCGCAAGGGAAATCGGCGGACAATTGGAAATCGACGTTGTTGAGTATTCGGTAATCGAGAATATTGAATAGATGCTAAATCTTTAGTTTTTGAAGTAGTTCGTCTCGTAACCTAATTGCTCAAGTGCTTGGGCAAGTTTACGACCAGATAAATCTCGAGGTAATTTCAAAGTGCAATGACCTCATCATGTATTGTATGAAGCCTGATAACTTTGGGACGAGTGTCCTCATCATCAAAGTGACAGATGACAGCATCACGAATATTTGCGCGTAATTCCTGCATATTATCCGCTTGAGTAATTATGGATTCCCCAAGTGCCCGGGCATTGAAACCACCATCAGGATCTACTTCAATAATGAAAACAATTTCAGTCATGTTTCCACTCCAAACCTGAAATCATGCAATGAGTAAATGATATAAACCATAAGTAATTATCGCACATTCATGTAATTATTGAAAGACATAGGCAGTTGGATGAGGGAATCCAGACAAGTAACTTACCGCAGGGAGCACCGCAGGCTGCCGCGGCGCGAGAAGCGCTAAAATCTTTTTAAATAAATCAAACATTTTCCCAAACAAATTCAGGTGAATCCAGTCTAAATACTTTATGGTTTAATCCTGGTTATATCGCTGTGCAAATTTAGTATCAATTGATGATGGAGTTTAACATGAAACGCACTCTGGTTCTTTCGATGATTTTTGCCATCCTGATTTCGGCGCCACAATTTGCATATTCCGAAGATAAGGAGAAGGATTATACTCCCGAGTTAATATCAACTCTGGATCTGTCGGAGCAATTTACTCGTGTTAGCAAAATAACTCTCATGGGAAATTATGCGTTAATACAAGGCAGCAAGAAAATTGGTGAAAGGCAAGATGAAGGACATGATTGCCTTGTTGATATAAGTGATCCTGACAAACCAGTTCTGGTTTGGGATAAAACACCAGATAAAGCCTGCAGTATCAAGTGCTTTTACAAGGATTACGCATACGGGATTGAAAGTGATCGAGAAAGTGCCAATTTTAAAGTCCAGGTGATTGACATTCACGACCCGGCAAATCCACAGATTGTAAATACCATTGACACGTTCAGCCATTTGTTGGGGATTGCTGTAATCGTGGGTGACCAGCTTTTGGTAACTGAAACCAAACGCGGAGTAATTCATGAGACCAAATTTTATCTCTACAGCCTTGATGATCCCGCAAATCCTGAACTCATTACTGATAAGCTCTATGATGCCCAAAATAATGAGGAGTGCCACTCACTGCCGTATTATCCCCGGCAACTCCTTTCAAGAAACAACATCGTTTATGTAGTCTCATCTGACAACATTTCTCTATTGATTGTATCCGAGGACAAAATCAGTATTCCATATATATTTAAGTCACTCTACAGATCAATTTATGATTTTGCGATTATTGAGGAGACAATGGATAACTTTTCTCTCTATTGCTTTTTAGCGGGCAGCGCGTACAGTGATTTGAAGTATCAGGATGAACTCGAAACTGATTTGAGTAAAAGAGAAAGAAAGTTTGGATTGTCTTTAGTGTCGCATGAACTCAACACTGAGTATATTAGAAGTTCATTTGGCATGGGGTTAGGCCAGTCAGTTCGATTGCCAATCAACATTTCAGATGTTATCCCGAACAGAACGGTTGCGTATGTGTTTGGATACGAAATGCCTAAGGTTTCTTCAAGGCAAACCAAATTAGAAGATCTCAAATCAAAACTTCTTGTGGTTGACTTCACAGTAAAAAACGCGCCCAGGATTATCAATGAAATAGCGCTTGACCACTATACACGGGCGGTTGCACACTCAAAGGGCTATATATACCGAATTGATGATAAGAGCAAATTTCATATTTATAAATTCCCAAAATGCACTGCCGAATTTGAAAGAATCACCACCTCAACGAGCGAATATAAACCAACTCATTTTGATGCTCGCTTTGTTGAGAATCCAACTGAAAAAGGAATTGAAGAGATATTAAGAATGGATATCGGGAAACCGGATGGTGAACTCACAGAAAGCGATTTCAAAGATGTCACAATCCTGAACCTTGATGCTTCGCAAATCACAACGCTTGAGGGAATTCAGTTATGCACCAATCTGGAGGAGCTTTACGTTACCTGGAATTATCTTACAGACATAACCCCGTTAGGTGAACTGACGAAACTTAACACTCTGGATTTGAGTTTTAATCGAATTGAAAATATCGAACCGTTATCCAATCTGAAGAACCTTGAAATTCTCAACATTAGAAGCAATAAAATTAAGGATATAAATCCCATTTTGGGACTGCGTAAGCTTGATGATTTAATCATCTCGGGCATCAGAGAAGTGGATATCACGGGATTAGCCAAACTTCCAAATCTGAAGAAACTGGATATAAGCAGCACTAAAATTAAGGATATCAGTTTCATTGAGACTATGCATCAGCTTGAATCTCTCGATGCTGGTTTCAACGAGATAACGGATTTCACACCGATATCGAAACTAATAAGGCTCGAAACTCTTGATATATCCGATAATCTGATAAGAGATTACAGCCAGATTACCAGGTTGGCTAATCTGAAAAAGCTGGATATAAACAGGAATAAAATATCCGATATATCGTTTCTCAATAATTTGACCAAACTTGAAACTCTCGATTTGTCAAATAATCGGATTGAAGATATATCTCTACTGGCTAAACTCAAGGAACTGACATATCTGAAACTGCGTATTAACAAAGTATCAGACCTTTCACCACTTGCAAAATTAAAGAAACTTGACCGTATAGGACTTGAGCGAAATGAAATTGAGGATATTTCACCACTTGCAAACCTGACAAGCCTGACAACATCGTTGTATTTATCCGAGAATAAAATCAAGGATATATCGCCGCTTTCCAGTTTGAATAAATTGGAGTCCCTGTATATTGAAAATAATCAGGTTACTGATATCAGTCCGGTCGCGGAGATGAAAGCATTAAAGAAGATTCGGATTTCAAATAATCAGATATCTGATATCAGCGCGTTGGCATCGCATAAGACACTTGAATCTATCGACATCAGCAAGAATCAAATCACAGACATTTCATCGATATTGAAATTGCCAAATCTGACAAGCGCTAATCTGACCAGCAATAAAATAAAGGGCGCTGACGAGCTTCTTAACGATAAGAGAAAAGACACTTATTTGGTGGTCTTTCTTCATGACAATGAAATGGATGATGCGGCACTGACAAAACTGAATCATACATTGCACGGTTCGAATATTATTCTCGGTCCGGACAGAAACGAGCAGAACTGCGTTAACGCACTTTCCAGTTTTATCGAATGTTCCGCTTCTTTTAAAGAAAAGCGAAATGACAAGACATTTGGAACATGGGAAGATATTACAAATGCGTATATGGCATCGAAAGAGAGCAAGCTGGATGATTTTGTTCCCCGTTACAAAGTGGTGCTGTTTGAAATCAAACCGTCGGTAATCGAGGGCGGCAAGGTGATTAAGGAATCCACGATTACAATTTTGGCTGTTCCCAAGGAAGGGAATGAGAATCTCAGGACATTCGCGATGACTCAGGATATGGAGCCGTTGGAATGGATTGGCGATTACGAATTGACAGATTTTTCATCGCTGTCATTGGATAACGATAAGGAGTGGAAGAAGTGGCCGTGCGGTTATTACAGCGGAGGTTATTCATACCACTCCGGATGAGGTTAGTGATAGTTTATCCTGTCGTGTACAGGTAATGTTTGTTAGAGAGCACCATTTTCCAAATTATTGATTAGAAAATATGCAATCCCCTGGAGATTCGGCACCCTTGCCGTAAAGCAGGGGCATCAGCCCCCATGCCGTCAAGGATAGGGTTGTTAAAAACTCGATTTATTAAAATAATGAATTAATCGTAGGGGCGTTGCTTGCTGCGCCCTGAAGTTGCTATTTCTAATGCGGTACATCGGGGCGCAGCAAGCGGCGCCCCTACACATGATGGTTCATCCGTAGAAACATTGTTTTTCAACAGCCCACAGAGACCAAGGCTTCCCGGATAATTAAACGCCTTTAACTTGCGGTTTGATGTTGCTTGGAATATCATTTATCCTCGTTTCTTAATGAAACTTAATTAGGATTGAACATAGACCAGTCGATAATTTATATAGTCGTTGAATATGGCGATTAATAATATGATGCCCCAAAGGGTTCAAATAAGGAAAATCCTGATTGCCAATCGCGGTGAAATAGCGTTGCGAATCATTCGCGCATGCCGTGAAATGGCGATTAAAACAGTCGCTGTGTATTCGGATATCGATATCTGCTCACTTCATGTAAGGCTTGCGGATGAGGTTTGCCACATTGGGCCATCGCCGGCAAATGAATCGTATCTCAGGATAGATAAAATAATCGATGCCGCGTTGAAATCAGGAGCGGATGCCGTTCATCCCGGTTATGGATTCCTTGCTGAGAATCCGGAACTTGCAAAAGGCTGCCTCGAGAATGACATCGTTTTCATAGGGCCTGACCCTGATGTAATTCTGTCGATGGGTGAAAAGACAATCGCGAAAAAAACGATGATTGGCGCCGGTATCCCCACGATTCCCGGTGCGGACAGGTCGATTCTGGATGTTGATGAAGCGAGAGCAATCGCTGAGGAACTTGGGTATCCTGTAATATTGAAGGCGTCCATGGGGGGCGGCGGAAGGGGAATGAGAATTGTCCATGAACCTTGCGGGATGGACCTCGCGTTCTGGTCGGCGAAATCAGAGGCTCTTGCCGCTTTCGGCTCGGAATCAGTTTTCATGGAAAAGTACATTATCAATCCCCGGCATATTGAATTCCAGATTCTCGCTGATAAACACGGAAACGTTGTGCATCTGGGCGAGAGGGATTGCACTCTTCAGAGGCGAAACCAAAAACTCCTTGAGGAGGCTCCAAGCCCATTTTTAAACATTGAGCAACGTGAAAAGATGGGCAAAATCGCTGTTACTGCCGCCAAAGCGGCAAACTACCAGTCGGCCGGGACAGTTGAATTCCTTGTTGATGCTGATGACAATTTCTATTTCATGGAGATGAACACCAGAATCCAGGTTGAGCATCCTGTAACTGAGATGGTAACCGGCGTTGAGCATCCGGTAACCGAAATGGTAACCGGCATAGATTTAATCAAGGAACAAATTAGAATCGCACAGGGCGAGAAATTAAGATATAAACAGAAAGATATAAAAGTAAACGGCTGGTCGATGGAGTGCCGTATCAACGCGGAGGATCCGTTTGCGGATTTCATACCAAATCCCGGCAGGATTGAATCGATCAGATTTCCGATGGGACCGGGCATTCGTGTTGATACAGCGGTATTTAACGGTTATGAAATCCCAAGGCAGTATGATTCACTTATTGCCAAGGTCATTGTCCATGCGGCAAACAGGCGGTCCGCGATTAATCGCATGGAGTTTGCCTTAGCCGAGATGAAAATTCAGGGCATCAGAACAACAAAGGAATTTCATCTTGCACTGATGAAAAATCGCGATTTCAGAAATTCGCAGTATGACACATCTTTCATTGAAAAGAATATCAAAAGGTTGAAATCTGACCTGTCGATTGACCAGGGAGCGGCGGCAATCGCGACTGCGGTGGACGTTTTCCTGTATACGCGGCGAATGACAATGAAACATCATGATAGAAACGGTGTCAGACGGCAGAATGTTCGAAGCGCATGGAAATTAAGCAGGCGATTTGATATAAGAAGCAAATAAATCTGAAATTGCGATAAAAAGCAAACACTATGAAATTCTCAGTTAAAATAAACAATAAACCTTTTGAGATTGAGGTCTCTTGCGAGAGGCATGAGACTGTTCCATCGAGGGTTAAGATCAATGGCAGAGTGTATCCCATTCAGCTAATCGAGGAATGTAACAAGGAATTTCCCAGACAAATTATTATTCAGAATGTATCGCATGAAGCTGAATTCGAATATGGGGAGGATGGTTTTCCGAAATACATAATGCTGGATGGCAAACCTGCTAATGTGGAGATTGAATTTCTGGGTAAATCGAAGCTATCCAAAACCAAGGGAGGTTTGGTCACTGAATCTCACGGCAATGCTATCATCAGCCCAATGCCGGGCAAGATTATTAAACTTGAGGTTAGAGAGCACCAAAAAGTGGAAAAAGGCGATTTGTGCATAATTCTTGAAGCGATGAAAATGGAAAACGAACTTGAAGCGCAGAGATCAGGCATTGTCAGGAAGATAAACGTCAAGGAAGGCGACCTTGTTGAAATCGATGATATCCTTATTGTGTTCGATGATGAGGATGAAATGTTCTTCTGAACTTCCCTTACTTGCCAATGACGGATTTTCCTTTTAAAATTAGATATGAACCGTTGCAAACAACTGGATGTATTGCAATAAGTGACATCGCTTCATTTAGTGAATTTGGAGGTATGACATGGCGGAATTCACATCCACATTTGAACAGGGAATTCCTGTAATAAAATACTCAGGTTCCATTACCTCATTGATGCAGGCGCCAATGCCGGGTATCCAGGAACTTATTCAAAGCGGTTATACTAAAATTATCTTCGATGCTTCCAATGTCAGTTACATAAATTCTCAGGGTTTATCGAGCATAATTAACACGCACAGATATTGCCACAAGACAAACGTCCATATGGTCATGACAGGAGTCAAGCCGGATGTCATGAAGATAATTCGAGTGGCAAGGGCAAACCTGTTTATTCCGATTTTCGATGATGTCAAAACCGCGCTGAAGGAGATTCAGTATTCATCCGGCACGGCGATACAGTCAAAATCCAGGGAAACGATAATCATAGTCCAAAGGAATATCCCGCTCACGGCAGATTTGGAGGAGGTTCTTCACGAAGCGCACCAGACACAGAACTATGATTTCATAACAAAAACCAACCTTAATGAAGCGCTTGAGTACCTAAATGAAAACGACGGGCAACTCGTTATTGTCGAAGTGAATTATGAACCCAAGGATATTGAATCTTTTGTGGCCGGTTTGTCGATGAATGCACGTCACAGCATGATTCCCATTCTTGTGGCATCGCCAAAATCACGATACGAACAGGCGTTTGAGTTTATCCTCGACGGCGTAAACGACTACCTTCCCCATCCCTTTGATGAATTCGAGACTCCGACACGCATTCGAAACCTGCTTGAACTGTATTACATATCAAAATCAGGCTCAAGCGAATCACAGATGTCAGGATTACGCTTGTCGAGGTCTCGCAGAGGGAAGTAACGCATCTCATCCCCCCCTTAATCCCCCCGCGAGCGGGGGGAAATGTTTTTATATATGCATACGATATACTCGGTCTATACACTTGCGAAGGGAAAAGACAACATTCTCCCTCCCCGCTCGCGGGGAGAGCTGGGGTGGGGGGAACTTGATAGCGATACCTTACCCACAAGCTCTAAAACCCTCTGCTATTCATTTTCTGATATCAAGCTTCCACTTAATCCAATTTAATTCCAGTCGATATAGAAATCAGAATATCAATGAGGTAAATCAGGCATTGTGCGCCTGAAATGAGGTAACCATGACTGGAAACAACAGAACGGATAGAATAGAAAAACCGGTTACGATACCCGCACGGGTTAAGAATCGAGACATTACAATTCTGGACACCACACTTCGAGATGGCAGTTACGCTGTTGATTTCCAGTTTTCTCTTGATGACACGCGGCGTATAGCATCAGAACTGGAAGCCGCCGGAGTAAGGCAGATTGAGGTTGGGCATGGATGGGGGTTAAATGCTGAAGCCGGGGGTTTGGGCAAGGCGGCGCACACCGACAGGGAATATATTCAAGCGGCGCGTGAGGCTGTAAACGAAGCGAAATTCGGATGCTTTTTCATTCCATCCGTTGCCGGAGCAGGCGATTTGATTATGGCGCGTGATCTTGGAATGGATTTTGTTCGCATCGGAAACAATATCACTCAGTACACTGAGCAGGAGATTTACATAACTGTCGCCAAAAATCTTGGTTTTTCTGTTTCTTCCAACCTTCTCAAATCATACGTTGTAAGCCCGGTTGAATTTGCCAAATGCGCAAAGCATGTAGGGGAAATGGGCGCGGATGTCGCTGTTCTTGTCGATTCAGCCGGCGGAATGACTCCACGGGAGGTACGGAAATATATACGCGCGGCTCGTGCGGTATCGAATGTGAATCTGGGATTTCATGGACATGACAATCTGGGGCTGGCAAACGCAAATGTGCTGGCAGCTGTTGAGGAAGGCGCGACAATTGTTGATTCAACTTTGCAGGGAATCGGCAGAAGCGCGGGTAACGCCATTACTGAATCTCTCGCGATGATTCTTGAAAAATCAGGATTTGAAACCGGACTTGATATCTACAAGCTTATGGACTCCGGTGAACGCCTGATAAGGCCGCATTTGGTGTCATCCGGTGGATTCGAGGCAATTGATTTCGTGCTTGGTATCGCGCGATTTCATTCATCGTTTGTTCCGATGGTCAAAGAGGTTGCCGAGAATTATTCAATCGATTATATGAGATTGATTATTGAAGTCGCTGAGATAGATCGTACAAAGCCGGGCAGGGAACTGGTTGAGAGCGTCGCGATTAAAATGGCATCCGAAGGGATTTCAAATGTAATCAACGATGACGGCGTTAAATCCGCTGCAGCTGAAAAATACGCTTAGCGCGAAATTATTTTCTTTCATACATCGACACTTCACTGATGGAATCAGGCATTGGCTTGTAATGGAGATAACGGGGGGAAAACACGGATGTAAATCCGTCATCCTGCAAAATTTCCTTTAACCTCATCGGGTCGCTTTCAATTTGCCTTACACGCCTTTCATTTATAAGAAGCACATCGACGCCAATCTCACACAGCCAGTTTGCAAGCTCCTCTCCGGAAGATGTATGGCTGAGGAATTTATAATAACCGCAGGGGTCATTCCATCCGGCATAAAGCGGGAATTTGCAATAATGCCTTACACCTTCTCCATATAAAAAATAGACCTGCGGCGGCGGATCAATCCGGTTAAGGGCATTGATTGCCGAGAAGCCGTCAACATTGACTTCGAGAAAGATATTGCGCTCTTCTGATGTAAACGGAATTTGAATCAAACTACGATCTGTGGTTGGTCCGATTAGATGGAAAATCACAAGTAAAGACGCAAGGCTTGCGACGATTTTACGCGATTTTTGATTAAGGCGAATCCCGGACAGAATATGTGAAATTAACAAAACAGCCATAAGGTACATAATGGGAAGGATTGGAGTTAGATATCTTAAGTATGCGATTTGGTGGATAACCAGCCATGAGAACAGTGCGATAAAAGCGAATGCAAAAACCGCCACAGCATCACGGTTCTTTTTCAATAATATAAATATCGCTGGCGACCAGAAAATCGAAATCCATCCAATATGCTTCCATGAAAGCGCATGGTCATCTGAGTATTCCGGTACCGGATTCGCGATAAATTTTATCGGTAATTGGATCCACCCGATGAACGTCTGCGGACTTGCCTTGACTCGTGGGTATTTCATTGCTGTTTCAATTGCGCCTTCAAATTTCGGATTACCGAGGAAAGCGAAATACTCGTTGTAGTATGGGAAGAAAGGATTTGCAAACAGGCAGATATTTCTTGCGTACCAGAATAACGCGAGTGCGCAAGCGACGGATATCGCTGATGCAACGCTTTTCAAACCCGGACGGCATTGGATAAGCCAGATTAGAAATCCGATTGTGGCGATTTCAAGTCCCCAGTATTTCGTACCGGCGAGCCATCCTGCGGCAATGCCAATCACCCATCCGGGCGGTTTTGTCATCATGCAAAGAGCGAAAAAACAAAATCCAAATGCCAGGAAACACTCAATGAATGGAACATGGCAAAGCCAGAACCATATTGGAGTAATGCTTAATGCAATCGCTGCCCATAAACCGATTCTCCAGTTTCCAAGCCGTCCACCCATTGCGATAAGCGTGACAGCGGTCGCAAGCCCGAACCACCAGCTCATAAGATTCGCTCCGACATCTCCGCCTGAAGCCAGACCTATTGCCTGAAGAAGCTCATAGTTTTGCGGCAGTGTCGCGTTAATTATCCACGGTGTCCATGAAATAGTGCCGGTTTCAAGCATTCGATTTGCCAGCGGAAGGTGATAAAGAAGAGCGTCAAATGCGGTAATCGGCAGGAATGCATACAGAATTTGCACGCCGGTGATTACCATTAAACACAATATTGGAATGTCGAACTTAAATCCGTTTCGGATATCAGCAAGCCATTTTCCGCCGTGCAAAACAAGTGAGCTGATACCTGCCAAATACACAAGGACATTCAGGATGACAGGTTTGAACAAGCCAAACGCTAGTAAAATCAAACCGGTAATTATCCAGATTGCGCATCCGGTTATGAAACTGAAAATGCATGATTCAAGCCGTGTCAGGTTTTTTAACCTTGCGGTAACAAGTAAGCCCAATCCAACGCATGATATTGCCCAGAGAGCGCTGGTGAAGAACGAGTACAGGTATCCGGGTATTAATTCCATGGCAATGAATTATTCCCTAAGGTTTATTCAATTAGGAATGACCTCACCCCCGACCCCTCGCCACTAGTGGCTCTCCAGCATCAGGAGAGCCACTAGTGGAGAGGGGAGAAAGCATAACGTATTCCTGCTTCTCCTCTCTACATGGTGGAGAGGGGAGAAAGTATAACGTATTCCTGCTCCCCCTCTCTACATGGTGGAGAGGGGAGAAAGCATAACGTATTCCTGCTCCCCCTCTCTACATGGTGGAGAGGGGGCTGGGGGGTGAGGTTTGATTAATCATCAATACATTAGTGAATAACTGTAACTTCCCACTCATCAGGAAAATCACTAATTAAATAATCGCTGAATTTCTCAGTCATGTAAACCTTGCAATTATCATCCGAGCCTGTAATAATCATCGCGTCACCATCTAGAGTATCCAGTGATAATCCATCTTTTCCGAGCACACTTAATGCGGTTGCCCAGGCGTCGGCAAATGGTGTGGATATGCCTATCACTGTTACTGATGGTACGGCATCAGCAGGCATTCCGGTTCGCGGGTCGATTATGTGGCTGTATTTAACACCATCGATTTCAAAATACCTGTTATAATTCCCACTTGTACAAACAGCCCCATGACTTAATCCAAGTTGCGCGCAAACCCCATCATTGAAAGGATTGCGAATGTCGATTTTCCACAAGCCATCCGGCGATTCACCCCAACACCTGATGTCACCTCCGATATCGACAAGTCCGCCTTTTAATCCCGCGTTACAGATAATATTCAAAGCCTCATCGATAGCATATCCTTTCGCTATTCCCCCAAGGTCGATTTCCACACTGTCGGACATTTTTTTAACGTGGCTTTGCGACTTGTCAATTTCAATTAAGTCCCAATTACTTTTTTCTTTAGCTCTTTGTAATTCAGATTCATCTGGAAGGTGTCCCTGTTTAGATGCTTCTTTCCATAGATCAATGATTGGACTACAGGTTATATCAAAAGCGCCTTCTGAGAGAGTATACATTTTATAGGAATTTTCAAGAACCGAACACGTATCATAGCTTATTCCAATTGTTGCCGATTCCGAACGATTGAAAATCGATACCTCGGAGTTATCAAGGTGAACGCTCATCAGAGCTTCAATATTGCGAAGCTTCTGTTCGCATTCCTTCAGAACATCATCAACATCGCGTTTGCAAGTGCCATCAACGACAGCGATAATCCTGCAGGTTGTGCCCATGACTCTTTCAGGATTGCCTTCATACGCAACCAATCGGTGTGCTGAATCCCTTGTCTGCCACAATCCGATTGCTGTGAGAATCGCGATGAGGAGTATAATCGCATATCCGAAGGCGCTTATTTTTCTTTCAGATGAAACCATCTTTAGGATTTTACCATAATAAGTCAATGTATATTTTTCCGACGCGGCTATTTAACTTTCATTAACCGGGTGCTATAATGCGCATCAAAGTGGGGGCTATTTTTTTCGATAAAAACCGGAATTTGCTATCCAGTAAGCGAGTGTAAGTTAATAATTCAAGGCTTAAACACGGAGCAAGCATGACTGAAATAGAAAGCCCGCATGAATGGCGGATTATAAACATTCGAAACGGCTATCTTGTTACCGAACGATGTGTTGAAACAGGGGCAAGGCAGTCTTTTTTCTCACTTGAGGATACTCCACCAATAGACAACTATACTGACGGTGAATTTACCTGGAAATATCTCGGCAGCGCTCAGGCTGTGAAATTCGATCTTGAATGCGCGAAACAAAATAAAATAGTGAAACTGGACAACGTGGTCGGGTTGATGCTTTGTACTGAATGCGACTCAAACTGCAACGTGGCTCAGCTAGCCGATATCGTGGGTGAAAATAAAACGTGGGTTTATGTCGCGCTATCCGAGGATGCAACCGGAACGTCAAAAGCAGTAACTCAGGAGGAAACGCGCGCCCTTACAGAGTATTTCAACAGCAGGATTAAAACTCCCGGGAAGAAAATACTGTTTGTACCGGACAGTTTTATAAATAATTTTGATATGTGCAAAGGCGAGATAATCGCCGATATGGGAATGACTGAAATATATTAAAATCATAAACCCGGTAATTTCCTTTTAACAACTTATGAGGATATAAAAATGAAAATATCAGAACTGGCAGAAAAAATTGGTCTTACACCGCTTAACGCTATCCATGAGAAGGATATCGATGGTGTTTTCATCTCAGATATGGTCAGTGATATAGTTGCCGGAGCCAAAGCTGGCAATTTGCTGATGACAATACAGATGCACAAGAACCTGATTGCAACCGCCAACCTTGTTGATGTTTCAGCTATTGTTTTCGTTCGTGACAAGAAACCGCTTGATGATGTCATTGCACTTGCTGACAAAGCGGGAATCACGCTGTTTTCATCCGAGCTTGACTCATGGAAACTGGCGATTAAACTTCACGAACTTGGAATAGAGTAATTATTAATGCTTGCAATGAGGGTAACATGGCGTTGAGGGGCGCTGGTATGTTTCCCTTTTTATTTTCCTTTGGAATAATGTGAGACGGAGGGAAGTAATGGTTATTAAAACCGCGGCTTCTGTTTTAGAAAAGTTCTCCACCAGACGGGAGAATCTTATCCCCATGCTTCAGGAGATTCAGGCAGTTGAAGGATTTTTATCTCCTGAATCAATCAAACTGATTTCAGACAAACTAAGAATTTCTGAAAATGAAATTCATGGTGTTACTACTTTCTACGCCCAATTCAGATTTACTCCACCGGGAGAACATTCAATTTATGTGTGTATGGGTACAGCGTGCCATGTAAAAGGAGGGCAGCAGCTTCTTAACATGATTGAATATGAACTTGGCATCACGGAAGGGCAAACAACCGAGGATGGCAGGTTTGATTTGAATCGTGTCGCTTGCCTTGGATGCTGCGCGCTTGCACCGGTTATAAAAATAGATGACAAAATATACAGCCAGATGTCCGTTATCAAGCTCATGGGAGTGCTTGAGGAATACACTCAAAGCGTTGAGGTAACTGATGAGTAAAACCGCGTTAAATAAAAGAAGAAAAACCGCTGTGAAAAACTGGAAATCTGTTGATAATAACAAGAAGCCGATTTTATTCTTTGGTACTGGCACATGCGGAAACGCGGCGGGTGCGCAATTAACCATGGAAGCCGCGAAGAAGACGCTTAAGGAAATCGGCATCGACGCTGATATTATCGAGGTTGGATGCATTGGCCCATGTTATCTGGAACCGTTAATGGATATCAAACCGCCGGGCAAGCCAAGAATCTGTTTCTCCAATGTTGATGAATCCAAAGCTGAAAAAATAATAAAACGTTTTTTTTCCAAAGATGAAATCCCTAAACTCGGACTTGTAGGGCATTTCGGCGACAATGGGGATTACAGCGATGATGTTCCTCGCTTTTATGAGCACCCGATGCTTAAACCACAGGTTCGGCTTGTTCTTAGAAATTGCGGAATAATAGACCCGTCCGAGATTGACCATTATCTGGCACGTGACGGGTATGCCGCTCTTGAAAGTGTATTATCCAAACCGTGGGAGGATAATCTCGAAACAATAAAGCAGTCTGGTTTGAGAGGAAGAGGCGGAGCGGGATTTCCTACTTGGATGAAATGGAAATTCTGCCGTGATGCTGAATCCGACCAGAAATACATGATATGCAACGCTGACGAGGGCGACCCCGGAGCGTTTATGAATCGCTCCCTAATTGAGGGCGACCCTCACGCGGTTTTGGAAGGGCTGGTTATTGCCGCATATACAATTGGCGCATCGAAAGCGTATATCTATATCCGCGCTGAATATCCACTCGCGATTGAACGTCTCGAAAACGCGATTTCCCAAATGGAGGAACTCGGGCTGATAGGGGAGAATATTCTTGGTTCAGGATTTAATCTGGAAATTAAAATCAAGGAAGGGGCTGGCGCTTTTGTCTGCGGTGAGGAAACAGCGCTGATAGCGTCAATTGAAGGTAATCGTGGAATGCCTCGCTCCAGGCCGCCATTCCCGGCAGTTTCCGGATTATGGGGCAAACCGACAATTATCAACAATGTCGAAACTCTTGGAACACTAGCAAACATAATTCGGCGTGGCGTTGACTGGTACACCGATTTTGGAACTGAAGCCTGCAAGGGAACAAAAACGTTTTCTCTTGTAGGGAGAGTACGCCGTACAGGGCTGATTGAAGTTCCGATGGGCACTACGCTGAGAGAGATTATTTTCGATATCGGCGGCGGGCTGTTTAAACCATTTAAAGCTGTTCAGACAGGAGGGCCATCAGGAGGATGCCTGTCTGAGGAATTTCTTGATACTCCTGTTGATTATGAAAACCTCGCGAAAGCCGGATCAATTATGGGGTCTGGTGGAATTATCGTTCTTGATAAGGATACATGCATCGTTGATCTGGCTAAGTACTTTCTCAATTTTACACAGCAGGAATCATGCGGAAAATGTGTCCCGTGCCGCGTGGGCACACGACATCTGGTGAATATACTTGAGAAAATCACCAACGGCGATGGTGAACTTTCTGATTTGGAAAAACTTGAGAAACTTGGTGAATCAATCAAACGCTCTGCGCTTTGCGGTCTTGGGCAAACTGCTCCAAATCCGGTACTGTCAACATTGAAATATTTCCGTGATGAATATCTTGCTCATATTATTGATAAAAGATGTCCCGCGGCTGTGTGCCGTGAACTTGTTGTTTACAGGATTATTCCTGATAAATGCACGGGTTGCCAGTCGTGTGTGAAAGTGTGTCCGACAGGCGCGATTACAGGCCCTCGTTCAGAACCGCATAATCTGGATGAGAGTAAATGCATTAAATGCCGAGCTTGTTACGAGATATGCCGATTCGACGCGATTGCGGGTGACGCTATCGAAATTGTGTCGGGTAAGTTAGGAGTAGAAGTTAATGACGATCAGTGATTTCAATATAACAATATTTCAGCGAAGGAATCATGGCAAATAACTCAAAGATAAAACTGACATTTAACACACAGGAAGTCGAAGCGCCTGAGGGAGTTACAGTCCTTCGAGCAGCGGAACTGAATGACATCTACATTCCAACTTTGTGTTCACACAAGGACCTTTCACCCTTTGGCGGATGTCGGCTGTGTATTGTGGAAATTGAGGGAATGCGCGGATATCCGCTTTCATGCAGCACAATCGCGGCTGATGGAATGGTTGTTATGACCGAAACGGAAGCAATCAGGGAAATCAGAACAGAACTTGTCCAATTGATTTTAAGCGAACACCCGTCAAGCTGCCTGATATGCAAGGAAGTCGATGAATGTAAAACGTTCATGAAAACGGTTAGAAAATCAGGAGTATCAACGGGATGCCGTTACTGCCCCAACGATGGGCAATGCGAACTGCAGGATGTTGTTAACTATCTTGAAATCACCGAGCTAAGCTATCCTGTGATTTACAGGGAGCATGAACCTGAAAGGATGGATCCGTTTTTCGACAGGGATTACAACATCTGCATATTGTGTGGACGATGCATTCGAATGTGCCAGGAGATGCGAGGAACAGCGGCGTTAGCGTTTAACTTCAGGGGAAACAAAGCGAGAGTGGGTACTGCGTTTGGAAGGAATCACATCGAGGCGGGTTGTGAATTCTGCGGCGCATGCATTACTGTTTGCCCGACAGGCGCGCTTGCCGAGAAAGCGAGTAAATGGGATGGCATCCCGGATGGCAGTATTGTCACAACATGCCCGTACTGCGCAATCGGCTGCCAGCTTGAATTGTTTCACAAGGATGGATGGTTCTCGAAAGCGGTTCCGGTGCATGATTCGGAAGTCAATGATGGACAGGCTTGCCTGAAAGGCAGGTTCTGTCTGGGAGAGGTTTCACATCATTTCGAACGCGCTCGAAAGCCAATGGCTCGAATCGATGGATACTGGAAAGAGCAGTTATGGGATGACGCAATTGAAAAAGCGGCGGAAAAACTAAAGGGTTTGAAACCGGATGAATTCGCGATGCTCATTTCGCCTGACTGCACGAACGAAAGTTTGTTTGCTGCGCAGAAATTTGTTCGTACTGTAATGAAATCAAATTCAATAGACTCAACTGCAAGATCATCACTGGGCGGCGGTTTGCCATTCTGGGCAGGGATGTTTCAGAAACCGATTAAAATTCAGGAAATAAGGAAAGCGAAAACCATACTCGCGATTGGGCTTGATACGAGATTCAATTTTTCAATAATCGGCGTTGAAATTAGAAAGGCAATCAAAGCGGGAGCAAGGCTGGTTACGATAAACTCAAGACGCTCCAACCTCGCTCGATATTCCCACTGTTGGCTGCGGCCTGAACCCGCGACAGAGGGAATTCTGCTGGATGCCCTTGTTAAAAGCCTTTACAACGACAAGGAAGACTTAAAAAAGGAATTGAAGTTAAGCGGTGTTAATAAGGAAAAACTCGCGGATGCGCTTGAACTTCTAAAAGACCAGGATGACCTGATGGTCATTGTCGGTCCGAGAATATTCAGCTATACGGACAATGCTGATTTGATAAGCAGTATCACTGAACTGTCAAAAAAAGATAATGTATCCATAATTCCTCTTTACTATGGCACCAACACTCGAGGCGCCATTGACCTTGGAACATTCCCTGAAATCCTTCCCGGAGCGGTTTTCAAGGGTGACAAGAAAACCATCAAGAAACTTGAATCAGCATGGAAGGTTAAGCTTCCCAAAGATGATGGAATCACAATAGATAAAATACATGCCGGAGAATGTCGTCCGAAAGTTCTTTATCTGGTGGGCGCGGTGCCATTTTCGCAAAGGCCTGATTGCGATTATTTGATAGTCCAGGATATTTTCGAACCTGATTTTGATGTTGACCTCTATCTTCCAGCGACAAGTTTCCTCGAATCATCAGGAACACTGGTCAACATAGAGGGCCGTGTTCAGGATGCACCGGGCGTGGAAAAACTGCCTGATAGTGTGATGTACGGCAGAGCGCGTCCCGACTGGTGGATGTTTTCCGAGATAGCGAAGAAACTTGGTGTGTCCGGTTTTGAATATGAAAGTTCGGATAACGTTCTCGATGAAATATCCGATCTTGCCGATGGTTTCCCGAAATCAGGAAGGATTCATCGTAAAATGGACACCTTCAGAGCTGAAACTGTACTTCCTGAAACAGTTCCGGTGTCGGCAAAACCGCGTAAAAAAAGCGGATTCCTTCTGGTCATGCAGCCCGGAGGATATTCATATCGGGGCGTTGATATAACATCCCGCGTTGAGGGTTTGCAGATATTGAATCCAGAGGAGGGGTTTCATCTGAATTCAGAGGATGCGAAGGAACTTGGAATCACAGAGGGCGAGAAAATCATTGTAAATGCTGGGAAAAACAGCGGCACTGCGTGCGCGCGAATTGAGGATGAAATTCCAAAAGGCGCTATTTATCTTTTCAAGCCGCTTGCATTTGGCGGATTGAAAGGTAGATGTGACCTCGAGCAGCTATTCAGATTGGAAACCAACCCATGCCCAGTGGAGGTGAAAAAGGTTGGAGTATAAAATAATCGAAAGAAGAATGATTGTGCCGAACATCCACGAACTCGTTGTTGAAGCGGACGATGTCGCGAAATCAGTCCAGCCGGGGCAGTTCATAATCGTACGCCCGGATGACAAGGGAGAGAGAATTCCGCTGTCCATTTCGGATTACGACCCCGAATCGGGAACAGTTACAACTTTCTTCAAGGAAGTAGGGGAGTCAACATCTCTTCTGGCGCTGTTAAAACCCGGTGACACAATCCCGACATTTGTTGGCCCTCTTGGGCTTCCAACCGAAATTGAGAATTTCGGAACTGTTGTTTGTGTCGGTGGATGTTACGGAATAGGCAGTATTTACCCTATCGCAAGGGCTTTGAAAGAAGCCGGCAATACTGTTCATGTACTTCTTGAGGCGCGGTCGCAATATCTGTTCTATTGGAAAGAAAGGTATGAGGAACTTGTTGACAGCGTTTTCACAATTACTCGTGACGGCACAATGGGATATTCAGGGCACATTTCGCTTCTGCCTGACATACTGAAAGAGAAAAATATTAAGCCGGACAGGTTCATTGTGAACGGATGCACTTTCCTTCTGAAGAGAACATCTGACGTTACAAGAGGGCTTGGCGCAAAGACAATTGTAAGCATGAATCCAATCATGATTGACGGCACGGGTATGTGCGGAGTGTGCCGCCTTACCGTCGATGGCGAAACGAAATTCGCTTGTGTTGACGGGCCTGATTTCGACGGCCATCTTGTTAACTGGGATGAATTCAGGCAAAGGCGTCTGACCTATTACGACGAGGAAACAGCGCCGTTGAGAAAAAGCGGCACAGGTACAGAGCATCATTGCAAGCTTATAAAATAGGTTATTTGTTATTTCCTGAAAGAGATAACCGAGCCTCGAACGTTAGTGAGAGGTAATAAATCGAAGGTCTGTGATTGCAATTAAATCCGAGGTTAAACCCACGATATGGCTGTAGAGAAGAAAAAGAAATCGAAGATAAAACCAAACAGGGTCGATATGCCCAAACAGACCCCTGAGGAGCGTGTCCGTAATTTCGATGAGGTCGCGCTTGGATATACAGAGGCGCTTGCAATCGAGGAAGCGCAACGGTGCCTGAAATGCAAAAAACCAAAATGCAGGGACGGCTGCCCTGTTGAGGTCAGGATTCCTGAGTTTATCGGTTTTATCGCTGATGGCAATTTCAAAGAGGCGGCTCAGGTAATGAAGGATAAAAACGCGCTTCCCGCTGTTTGCGGCCGTGTTTGCCCTCAGGAGGAGCAGTGTGAAAAATTGTGCATTGTAGGAATCAAGCACGAACCTGTTTCAATCGGGCGTCTTGAGCGATTCATCGCTGACTGGGAAGCGGCGCAGGATGAAATCGAATATCCTAAGATTGCAAAATCAACAGGAAAGAAAATAGCAATTGTAGGAGCGGGACCGGCGGGGCTTACTGTAGCCGCTGACCTGGTTGTGCAGGGGCATGACATTACAATATTCGAGGCGCTTCACGAACCCGGCGGAGTTCTTATTTACGGCATCCCGGAGTTCAGGCTGCCAAAAGCGATTGTAAAACGTGAAATGGACTACATTCAGAAACTCGGAGTAAAGGTCAAATACGATTTCGTGGTGGGCAAGACAAGAACTATCGCCAGTCTGCTTGAGGAATATGACGCGATATTCATAGGAGCCGGCGCGGGATTGCCGTGGTTTCTGGATATTCCCGGAGAAAATCTTAACGGTGTATATTCAGCGAACGAATATCTGACGCGTGTAAACCTGATGAAGGGTTATCTGTTTCCTGATTACAACACGCCAATCAAGAGACCGCGCAACGTGTTGACATTCGGCGGTGGTAATGTCGCGATGGATTGCGCCCGAACTGCATTACGGCTAGGTTCGGATGAATCGCATATTGTCTATCGACGATCAAAAGAGGAACTGCCGGCCAGAGAGGAGGAGGTCGAAAACGCAGAGGAAGAAGGTGTGATTTTTGATTTCCTTACAAATCCGATTAAACTAATCGGCGATGAAAACGGATGGCTAAAGGGCGCTGAATGTTTGAAAATGGAACTTGGCGAACCGGATGCGTCAGGAAGGCGTCGACCAGTGCCAATCGAAGGTTCAGAGTTTTTCATGGAGGCTGACGCTGTTGTCTGCGCGATTGGCAACAGCCCGAATCCGCTTATTCCACAGACAACTCCCGGGCTAAAAATCGGAAGAAGGGGAAATATCGAAATTGATTCCGAAACAGGGAAAACGTCCATCGATAGAATTTGGGCAGGCGGGGATGTCGCGACAGGCGCGGCGACAGTAATAATGGCGATGGGCGCCGGAAGAATCGCAGCGCGTTCCATGCATGAATACCTGTCAGGCGGCAAGTAAGAAAATGATATCTATCTTAAATAATAAATCGATAAGGTGAATTTAGTGGCTGAATGCAATGAAATAAAAAAACTAACATTATCAGAGATCAGCGAAATTCTCGATTGTGAAATTGTGCTTGGACTGGATTCTCTGGATGTTGAAACCGCGCTGGTATTAAGTTCTGACATGATGAGCGACGTTCTCGCGTTTGCGCAGCCGGGCGCGTTGATGATTACCGGGCTGACAAACTCACAATCAGTTAGAACAGCGGATTTCGCTGATGCGGCGGCGATTCTTTACATCCGCGGCAAAGTGCCTGATGAAAAGACAATAAAACTGGCGGAAGAACTAAAGATTCCAATACTATCAACAAAAATGGGAATGTTCGATGTCTGCGGGGTTCTTTACGCAGAGGGTCTCAGGGGGGTCTGTTAATATGCCGGATACAGAGCTTTATCAGAAGGAATTTTTTATCAATGGAGGAGATTTCGACAAGGCTGGCGAAGTGTCAACCGAGATAAAATCTATTCTGAAAAGCGTCGGGATAAACAGTGATATTGTACGCAAAGTGGCGATAGCCACTTTTGAAGCTGAAATGAATGTGGTTATTCACGCTGATGAGGGTGATCTTAAATTCACTCTAACCCCTGTTGAAATACGGATTACAGTGAAGGACAAAGGAAAAGGGATTGAGGATATTGAACTGGCGATGAAGGAGGGGTATTCGACTGCCACAGAGGAAATGCGTGAAATGGGATTCGGCGCTGGTATGGGCCTGCCAAATATTAAAAGGAACGCGGATGGATTCGAACTGACATCGGAAGTCGGTGTCGGCACAGTGCTTAAAATCATAATTAGCCACAAGAAAGCATAATGGATTTTATACACTCTTTGGAAATAGACCAGGATAAATGCTGCGGGAAACTGCACTGCATGAGAGTGTGTCCGACAAATGCGATTCGCGTTAAAAACGGAAAAGCCATTCTTGACCCCGTGCTTTGTATCGACTGCGGTGATTGCATTCTCGCTTGTCCGCAGGAGGCGATAAAGTCAATCACTGATTCCATGCGCGACCTTGATAAATTCAAGTTCAATGTCGCGATTCCATCCCCAACTCTATTCGGGCAATTTCAAATGGACATCAAGCCGGGTGATATTGTCGAGGGCTTGATTACGATTGGTTTTGACGCTGTTCACGAAATATCCGTAGAGAGCGAATTAATAAACACCGCGATTCAGGATTATCTCCATGAATATACAGGTCCATTCCCATTGATCTCATCGGCATGTCCGGTGGTCGTACGGCTTATTCAGGTCGCTTATCCGAACATGGTCAAGCAGATAATTCCAATTCAACCGCCTCGTGAAATCGCCGCGAGAGAGATGAAAAAGAAATACATGAAAGAAACAGGCCTCAAGGAAAGCGATATCGGAGCGATTTATCTCACACCATGCCCGTCAAAAATGATCGCGATAAAACAACCTGCAGAGGATGTGAAAAGCCATCTCGACCTTGCGATAGGAATTTCTGAAATATATAACAATCTTCTTTCCGCAATTACGAAGGGAAAAAATAATAACGGGGATGATGAAAAACCGCATTTACGTCTTCAAGGCAGAACGAGCCTGAGCTGGGTGCTTACCGGAGGGCAGAGCGTTTCGATTAAACCAAGCAGATTCCTCACCGTGGCGCAGATGCCTAATATTATTCGAATATTTGATGATATCGAAAAAGGAAAAATAAAGGATATTGAATTTCTTGAATGTTACGCCTGCCTTGGTGGATGTGTTGGCGGCTCTCTTACAGTCGAGGATACTTTTGTCGCAAGGAGTAAAATTCAAAACCTGATTGCGTTAATAGAGGATGAAGGCGATAAAGTGCTGGAGGACGCCAGGCGTGAATATAAGAAGGGCGATTATTATATTTCGCAGCAACTGGAACCGAGAAAAAATCCTGATGTTCTTGTGAGTATTGAAGAGCAGATTATCAAGATGAAGATAAGGGAAAATCTTGTCAGAAAACTTCCCGGAATCGACTGCGGACTCTGCGGCGCGCCCACATGCAGGGCGTTTGCCGAGGATGTTTCAAACTCAAAAGCCAAACCCGAGGATTGCGTGCTCCTCTCAACTGAACGTATTAGGGAATTGCAGGACGAATACAACACAGACAAAAAGTAATCCTCTTCCATGCCAGATTACAATGAGCAGGATTTAATACTATTTATTACTCACTAGTGTCCGGTTAAAATCGGTACTACTAAGGAACCTCACCCCCGCCCCCTCGCAACTAGTGGCTCTCCAGCATCAGGAGAGGGGAGAAAGCTGGTTTGCCAGCTTGTTATTCTGTTCCAGCATTTGACAACATTGACAATATTGAAGATATTGCTGAAGATTGGTCATAGATTCCTCTTGCTTCAGTCTCATCGAATAACATTTTCCTAATCCAAACTCCCCACATAGCGTTCTTATGCTCCCCATCTCCACTTGGTGGAGAGGGGGTTGGGCGGTGAGGTTTTATTAATCAGCAATCCGATATTTGGTCTCAATTTAACCGGACAGTAGTGTTTATTACTATTAATGAGTTATAATACCAACACTTTTTTAAGATTACTTTTTAAGGTAGGCAGCTACCAAATACTTATACAGTGGTGACGATATGATTAAACTCACTCAACTCTTATTTATTCCATTTTTAGTTTTATTTTTCGTACTTGGATGTTCCTCCGGTTCTGATTCACCTGTCAGTAATCTGGATACATCCGCTGACATCGACAAGGTCGATTCGCTTCCCCTGTGGGTAAGTGACAGTTATTCGGATGGTTCTCCCCACGATGGAATGGGAGTGCTTGGATTATTCGAAATCAGTATTGACTCCGAAAACGAGAAAGCGGACATTACTTCCTTGAGAAGTGGAGCTTTGACGGATGTTCTTGAAGTTATCGATATAACGAACTTCATGACACTGGCTCCCTGCGTTGATTGTGTCAGCTTGAAAGGAATCGGATTTGATGCCAATAACAATATAATCCTGTCAATCGGGATAAAACATCCGTTTCCGGCAGGAAATCCAGCGGATCCTATAAGCGGAAAAAACCGTGCGGACCTGCACATATTTAACGTTGAGGGTATCGTTATTTCAAATATGCTGGGTTCGTTTTTCGAAACCCTGGATGAATTAACACCCGGATTCAAATTGATCAATGCGGACGGCTATACCGGATATCTAGATGAATCGATTGATTCATTCTATCTGACATTGCCCACGATACATCCGTATATTACACACTTCGACATTTACTCGCAGGGCAATTTCGCCGCATCTAATCCGATGGGATTCGCAAGCGTAACATCTCCTGCTCCAAGCGGAAATCTTGTGATGCCGATGGGGTCAGGCTACGATTACGAGGACTATATATTCGAACTTAGCGGAACACAGATGAATTTCATCTTCGCAGTCGGATGTACGTACGCCGTTACAACTGAAACGTACGAGGACCGATTCACGCCTGAATATCGAGTACCGCAGCACAATAAAAAAGCAGCGAGTGAGGTATCGGTATCGATTCAGGACAATAATTTTGCCGCTGAAGATACAGGTTCCACTGCCCAGATTCAAATTGAAATCCTGGATATCAATCACGGCGTTGCAGTTGGTACAAATCTCGACCAGATGTTAGCTGATTCATCTGTCGAATTAATTACAGTCGAAATACCCGGCGTAATGACCGATGTGTTTGAGATTGATGGTGCTGACTCCATATCCGGCACAGGACATAATCCGGCCGAACCGCTTATATATCAGGCTTTGCTCACAAACACAGCCGGAGCTGTAGTTGGTACGTATCAGGGACTGGTGAAGGTGTTGGATTCTTACCAGCCTGGCCAGAACACGCATCCGTTCATTGGAGATAACGACGGCGGCAGTAGAGTTCCTCCGGGAACAGGTCCGCTGGAAGGCCTTTTCGCGATGGATGGATTTTTCACCTACCAGGCATTCACGGTTTATGTTGGCGAATCCATGCAGCCACCAGTCGCACATTTAACACCCGATCCCGAGCCTGCTGTGATTAATCAGAATGAAACAGTTGGCCTTGACGCAACATCATCGTATGACACTGATGGTTCAATCACGCTCTATGAGTTTGATTTCGAGTGGGATGGTGTTGAGGTTAATTTCACTGTTGACGAATCAAACACAACAGGACTCGCGACAACCGGTTCATACCCAACCTCAGGGAATTATCAAATCGGCTTGAGAGTGACTGACGATGACACTTTCACTGGCTATACAGC
>CBDURE010000006.1:0-54359 GCA_965369605.1 uncultured bacterium | reverse complement strand
GGGGATTAAGGGGGGGATGGAGTATAAAAACAACCTTTTTCAACAAGCCCGGGACATCAGCGCTACGACCTGACACCATTTGGAAATATATCCGACCAAAAAAAAAGCCCCCCGCTATTTGCGGGGGGACCCTTTCTCGATTAGGCCATCCATAAACCTACTGGATGAAATATCATTCTAACGATAGATAATAATTGCTTTTTAACCTAATCCTCCGCGTTTTTTAACTCGTCGACCCGAATTGACATTTCCATTCGGGGTCTTAGGTTCACCATGACAAAAATTACTCATGACTTCATCGAGATGAGGGTAAAGATGTGCAGCGTCTACGCAACAGTTACGCGAGCTGCTTGAAGACCTTTGTCGGATTCTCTAACTTCGAATTCAACATCCTGGCCTTCTTTCAGGGTTCTAAATCCTTCTCCCTCAATTGCGGTGTAGTGTACAAAGATGTCTCCACCTTCATCACACTCGATGAAACCGTAACCTTTGGCTTCATTGAACCACTTGACCTTACCTTGATTTCGCATGGGTTGTTCCTCCCTGCGGTTAAAGATTATTCACGAATTACTATATGTTAATAGCAGTAAAAACTGGAAAAGACACACAAGCGCAAAAAGAACCGCAAATTACACTCAGCGATTCGTTGAAAACTGGTGCTGCTATATTGTTAGTCTTTCCACTAAATACATATTGCTACTCACCCAAATACTACCACGTATATTATCGGACTGTCAAGTGGGGTTCATAAACATCTTTCTTGAGATTTTTCCGCATCGCGATTAAAATCTTGGCATTGGTTAGTAAGTTAGAACGTTAGCAGGTTAGTAAGTTAGCAGGTTAGAACGTTAGCAGGTTAGTAAGTTAGTAGGTTAGAAAGTTAGTAGGTTGAGTACAGTTTTAACTGATTTGATTAACACCATGCTTTAGCATGGTGCGTACTCACAGATTGAGCGTACTCACAGCCTGAGCGGATTCACATCCGCTGTATCCTCATATTCCAATATCTAACTTACTGCAGCACCACGATAAAGCGTGGTGTTATGGAAATATGCTAAAGCAAAAATAATGAGAGCGTCGAGCTATAAATACTTGATATGACAACGATGAAAATCAAATATGAAGAGCAGGCTTGTTTTGTCTGCGGGATGAACAACCATGACGGCTTCAAGGTTGATTTTACGCTTGAGGGTGATGACAGCGTATATTTCATGGTGAGGATTCCGTCGAAATATCAGGGTTATGACGGCATTGTGCATGGGGGGTTGATTTCAACCATGCTCGATGAGGCAATGGCAAATTGTTTTTTTCTTCGGGGAATTGATTGCCTCACAACGGAAATAAACGTAAGATTCCTTAAAGCGCTGCCCGTTGACATGGAAGTGAAAGTGGTTGGTAAAATCACAAAACAGTCCGGCAGGATAGGTCAGGCTGAAGGATGGCTGGAGGATGAGTCATCAGTTCGTTACGCAGAGGGTAGTGGGAAGTTCTATTTATTGAAGAGTTAAAAGGTTAGTAAGTTAGTAGGTTAGCAGGTTAGTAGGTTAGTAAGTTAGTAGGTTAGCAGGTTGGATTGGTATCCCGGTGAAGGGACACCGGGTTACATGGGAAATTTATTAAAAATTGAATTTATAGATAGGCAGGGAGAATAGATGAAAATACTTGTCACCGGGGGCGCAGGATTTATAGGGTCGCATATCACCGACCGAATGATTGAGCTAGGCAATAAGGTTGTGATTGTAGATGATCTCTCGACCGGGAAAGAGGAATATATAAATCCCAAAGCTAAATTTTTTAAAGTTGATATTACGGATACTGAATCTCTTCTGAAGGTGTTTCGCGATGAAAGCCCCGAAATCGTGGCGCATCTGGCGGCCCAGGTTAATGTTCGTGTCAGCATGACAAACCCTGACATGGACGCGCGCATTAATATCATGGGAAGTTTAAACGTTCTCAAGGGCGCTATTGAATGCAACGCCAGGAAATTTATTTTCTCATCGACCGGCGGTGCGATTTACGGTGAACCGGAAAATCTGCCGGTCAGCGAGAACGCGAAAGAGAACCCGTTATCGCCATACGGACTCGCAAAGCTTACTGTTGAGAACTATATTAAGGTAATCGCGGAACTGAATGAACTGAAATACACAATCCTTCGTTACTCGAATGTGTATGGCCCGAGACAGATAGTTAAGGGGGAAAGCGGGGTCATTGCGGTTTTCACGCAGCGAATGCTTGAGGGAAAGACTCCGGTGATTTTCGGTGATGGCTCCCATACGCGTGATTATGTCTATGTTTCCGATGTTGTCGATGCGAATGTTCTTGCGCTTGAAGTCGGTGATGGCAGGACATACAATATCGGGACAGGCACGCAAATCGATGTCAACGAGGTATATGAGAAACTCGAAGCGAGCCTTCAAAGTGGAATCAAACCGGAATACAGTGATGAAATTCTCGGGGAAGTGCGTCACATTGCGCTGGATTGTGATATGATAAAGCGAGAAGCAGGATGGTCGCCGAAATTTGATTTTGATAACGGTGTGAAAGCCACGATTGAATATTATCGTGAAATCGTTTGACCGGATATACCAAACAGGTTATAATGTTTTGGCTTATCGTGTAAAATCATCGTTCTGGGGTTGTCTAAACGATGGTGTTAGGATATAATCTAATTGGTACTTGCAGTTAAAGTTGATTAGAAGTTTTTGGGGTTTTTAAATTATCTCCTACATCGTTGATTCCCCAGACAAAAAAAGTAATAGTTGGCGTTTATTGCAAAGAAGAATGAGAATATCTTTTTTATATTATCATATCTCGTATTATGAGGTGAGAGGTATGCGGACATTAATTAAGGAGCGGGGTTTTACCCTTATAGAGCTCCTCGTAGTTATCACAATTATTGGGATATTAGCAGCTATCGCCCTCCCGAACTACATCAAGGCAAAAGACAAGGCAAAGGAAGCTGAAGTCAAGGCAAACATTCATACAGTTCAGGTTGCTATTGAACGGTATGACGTAGACCAGGCAAGGTACCCATCATTCCTGCTTGGTGGAGACACTGAAGGCTGGACCAAGTGGCATCATACATATGATGTCGCGGGAGTACCATCTGATGAGGTCTCAAACAACCTTGTGCAGGATGTTTTGGTTCAGTACGGATACATTACATCCTATCCTGTAAATCCATTTGTCAATGACGGAATGAGCATCATTCAGTCAACAGCGGCAGTTGGAACAGGTCCTGGTGGGCAGTTCCAACCAGGCGATGGCGACCCAAGATTCGGTTTCAACGGTAAAGTAATGGGCAACGGTCTTTCAGACCCCGCCTATTATGAATATCGAATTATCGGTATTCCTCCGGTTGAAACTCCACTTATTGAAACCAAGAGAACACTTGACCCTTTACTTAATGGTGCAAATGTCGATGCTCTTGGATTCCTTGAGCCAAAACTTGGCATTCACTGGATGATGGGCGGACGCTTGGCGTTTGACAACTCTGAGCCTCCTGAACCTATTACAGTCTCAGTTTTCTGGCCCGGCAACTTTTTCTATCGCGGCTTGTTCGACCATCCACTTGAAAGGAAAGGCTGGACATGGTATGACCCGGGAACAATTCCTGGCGGTACCAAAATGAATCGTTATATCCTCGGTGGTTATGGTTCAACAAGAACAGCCGGCAAGGATGTCATCAGGCTTGAAACTTGTGTATATGGCGAGCCTGATCAACCTCTCTACTATCGTTTGCCAGCGCCGTGGTACAAGTACGCTAAAAACTCAGGTATCAGGTGCGGATATTCAATCGATGGTGGATCGCCATCTCAAGACGGTTCCGGTCTTCCGGAAGTGTGCGGTGGCGGTGACGGTTTCACAGGTCCATTCTATCCCTATAACAGAGGCGATGACGGAGAAGGTTTCTCCTACGGTCAGTTCATTTACGGCGCACCGGATGGACATCCGGATGGCGTGATTCTTGTCTTGACCGCAGGCGCGGATGTCATAACATACGAATAACTTTCATTTGCTGATTATTTAGGGCGAGGCAAAATGATATTGAACCCGGACTTGATGGGTCCGGGTTTTTTTGGTGGGTGGAAAATGAGTTAGCAGGTTGGCAATACCCCGGTGATGGGACACTGGGTTGCAGCTTAACCCGGACTGGAAGAGTCCGGGTTTTTGTTGATTTGAGCTTTTAGAAAATAAATTGAAATATTTTTGGATTTTGGTTCAAAAACAAGTTCACATTCTGGATATTATATATGGATAGGTAGATTGGATTTTTATCAGGGAGTTTGTAAGAAGTTCAGGTAACCTGTAAAAGGTTCCCTTTAATTGGCATTTACAAATGATACCAAAGGCGCTTGCAGCGCCGGTTTATGCATTTTCGGAGGCATTAGATGAGTTACTCGGAAATGGACTACACAAAGAAAATCAGCTTTGCCGAAGAATGGCTGAAAAGGGCAAAGCGGGAATTGGAGCAGGGGTCCTCTGTCACAGCGGGAAGCCATATCATTCTGGCGATTGCTGAAATGGAAACATTGAAGCGAACGATATTCCCGGATTCAGCGCCGATTCAAAAAACAAGGAGCGGACGGTTTCACTCCTGGACTGCGTTGCGTCCGCTATTCGCAATCGCGTTTCTCGCAATCGCGCTTGGCATTTTTTCATACACGCTAAGAGGAATGAACGATGCGCCTGTGAATGAACAGGCCGCGCTTGAAACTCGTTTTGATTCCATTTCCGAAACTCTTGTGGCAAGAGAGGATTTATTCAGCTCTAATAATATAATACCGGGAATTATCGAAATTGAAGATACGGCTGCACCGGTTGAATCTCAGGATGTTGTCGAAGTGAATAATGAGCCTGTTCCTGATGCAAAACCGGTAACAGCGATTATGCCCAAAGCGTCATCCGCAAGAGTTAAACCAAAGGTGAAATCAGTACAACCCGCGGTTGTCGAGGAGAAGCCGGTGGTTATGGAAGAGAATAACAATCCGCCGGCATGGTTGTTTCCAGCACGTGATGAGTCTGAACTTCTTATGGAGGCAATTCAGCTTGAGGCGATAATCGCCGCGCGTGAGAGCCTTAACGAGAAGTAGCATTTGTTTTTTCATGATAACTTGAAAAGAGGATTCGAGAAATGATCCACAAAAACACACAATACCTTCTACTGGCTGTTTTGGCAGTTATGTTTTTCCTTGGCGCCGGAAGCATTTCACTTGCGCAGGAAAATGATTCAGACACAAATGAAACAAACAATTCTGAAATTGCACCTCTTCCTGATATTGAAACGGCTGATGAACCCGTTGAGGATGAGGGTGAACTTGAGGTTAAGGCGCTTGAATTCCAGGGCAATATGAGAATCAGCGATGAGCAGATTCTCGCTGTAATGGTTACACGCCCGGGTCGAGTGTTTTCACCAGATGAAATTGAAGAGGATATGCTCCGTATCAGCGAAATGGGGTTCTTTCAGGCACCTCCAAAATACACCGCTGAATCGATGGGGTATGGGGTAAAGATAATTGTATTCCTCAAGGAAAATCCGATGTTTAGCTCACTCGATGTGAAAATCACTGGTCCTGGATTATTTACCATTGATGAGATAAAGGAGATATTTGAATATGAAGTCGGACAGATTATCTCTGCTAATCTGCTTGTTGAAAATTATGAAAATATAGAAAACGCGTACCGCGCAAAGGGTTTCACCGCGGCGACAATCACAAACGTTGATTACAATGATGAGGGCGTTGTTTTTGTTGAAATCAACGAGGGGATAATCAGTGAAATTAAAGTCGAGGGCAATTTCAAGACAAGGGACATTGTGATTCTGCGGGAGATAAGCCTTAATCCGGGCGATGTCTATGACGCGATTCAGTTCAGGCATGACCTTGAAAGCATTTTTGCCCTTCAATTGTTCGAGGATATATCTGTTGATTATGAACTGACCGACACGCAGGAGATTGTTGTTATAATCAACGTTACAGAGGCTCGCACGGGGCAGTTCGGAGTCGGCGGCGGTTATTCCAGCCAGGATGGTTTTCTCGCGACGTTCTCATACACTGAACGCAATTTCCGTGGGCTTGGCCAGAGGATTCATTTTCTTGGACAGCTGGGCGGACCTAATCCGGATTTCATGCTGAGTTTCTATTCACCGCAAATTGACAAGCGGGGAACAGCCATGAACGCTGAAGTTTTTATGATGTCCTCCACCGACAGAATTCGCAACATTGATGACCCGGATGTGTTTACGAAATTCACCACTGATAGAAAAGGCGGGTCCCTGAGTTTTACGCGACCAATGTCACCAACCGTGAAAGTTACATCGAAACTTAGTTTGCTTGATGGCTCAATTGATGTTGAGGAAGGCGAAATTACGCAGGTGGAGTTCGAGGAATACGCAAGCCGTGGATTGATAGAGGGAACATCGAATTCGATCATGCTTGGCGTTATTAACGATACGCGTGATTTTATCCTTGACCCGACAACGGGCTACATGGCTAGCCTGAATGGAACATACTATGGACTTGGCGGCGACTTTGACGCTTTCAAGGGCGTTGTTGAATACAGGAAATATTACAATCTGGCTGGCGAGGAAGAGGAACTGGTTACCGGAGTTGACCCGAGCAGATTCCATACGAGCAAGGTTTTTGCCTACAGGATAATGCTTGGCGGTTCTCTCGGTGAACTAAGTGTCTTTGACAGTTTCAAAATCGGCGGCGCGGATACTGTCCGTGGCGCTGTGGATGCGATTCAGATTGGTGATGAGGTTATTCTTGGAAACGTGGAATTCCGTTTCCCGGTTATCACAAATCTGTCCGGCGCGGTTTTCGTTGACAGCGGAACAGCTGCTCCACTTGGAGAATCGCTTAGTTTCGGTGACCTTGTAACATCGGTAGGCGGCGGTATTCGCTATAGAATTCCGTTCTTTGGAATCGCACCGTTAAGGCTTGACTATGGTTACGACATCAAGGAGGGAACAGGCCGGGTATCTTTCGGCTTTGGACAGCTTTTCTAATTTAAGAAGAGAAGCAGAGGGTTAAAACCCTCTGTTATCAATAAAACAATGATATTAATTCGCACGGGCATATTGGTTGTTTTCTTTTCGTTTCTGATTCAGGGAATCACAGCTGGATTCACCGCTGATACGAACGGTGAGATTCGCGCCATCTCGATAAATTGCGGCTTCACGGTTGATGTTCCAGAACAGGTGAAGGCTAAAATCATCAACACGCTGACTCAGACACTTGAAAGGGTTCTTCTCGATAAGGATGGCAAATCGATTGAAAACTATCTTAAGGTGAAGGACAAAATCGAGTTGAACATAATTGAGGGATTGAATATCGTTCTTGAGCCGAAGGGTTACGCGGTTGATTCTCTTGATCTGGATTTTGCTGAAACAACACACGCCGATTTTGTTGTTAAACCCTTTCGCAAATATGTTTTAGATGTCGCGTTTGAGATTGACACAGGCAGTTTCCACTCATTCTGGAAAGAGAGGTTCGAGAGTATTTTTATCAGTTCGGAAACGCGCATGAGTGATTATTACACGAAAATTCTCAAAGGGCTGCCTGTCAATGCTGAGGATTCAGACTGGGCTTTCAATCAGGTGCGCGGTGATATTCAAAACCAATCAATGCTGAGTGAAATGTTTGAGGATATGCGAATCGACGTTGAAGTGCGGATTGGCGAAACCGCGGTGGTTGAGGTTGGATTGGAGCCTTTGGACCCTGTCGCTAAAACTCTCAGAGTCAGGGCATACAGCCGTTCGGTTTTCCAGCTTGTGCTTGAGCCTGTCAAGGAACTTGTTACAAGCCATTCGAATATCATCGTGGGAATTCCTCACAGCTGGCTTGAAAATTCGAAATCTGAAATCGAGAGTGAATTCAGCCGGATAGTATCTGAAGACCCGCTTGCAAAAAAATTTGACCTTCACACAATATGCAGATTGTATTTCCTCGAAAGGGACCCGGATGCCGCGTATCTTGATGTCAAAACGGAATCCGGCACATGGCGCTTGAGCGCTGAAATGATGATTGATGTCGGCAACAGTGACATTCCCAATGAGTTCGAAAGCCATCTGGGAATTATGCTTGGCAGCATGTTCGAGTGTTTTGTACTGGTGAATTTCTTCCCGGATGAAATCAGCTTTCATCCCGATGTCGGCATTGGGATTTATCCATTTACGGGAACATTCATAGCTGGCGCGTGGGATATCGATAATGGGAAAACGAAATTCCACGCTCATCAGTACCTGACAAGAGATACAAGAATTGAAGCGGAAGTTTTTACGGATAAAGACAAACAGGACCAATACGGTTTTGTATATAAACCTTTTCAATATGTCTCGTTCGGAGTATTTTCCGATGGAGACGATGACTACTGGCTGAGAGCCGCATTCGCCTTTTAGCCTGGAATTGAGGATATTATGAGATTGCCAAACACAAACCAAAACATGAGCGCTTTTTTGAACCTGTCAATTGCCGCGGTGATTCTTGCAATTGGATTTTTCCTCGGCAGTTTGGTTTCGGTGTCACCGACATCGGCCGCGGGGAGCACTGTTGGATTCATCGACATCGAAGCTCTTCTCGAAATGCATCCGGGATGGACTCCAATAATGGAGAAGATTATGGCGTATGAAAACAAAGAACTGCAGAAACTCGAAAAGTACAAGGACGGGAATCTGACTGAAGAGGAAAAGAAAGAATCCATCGACCTTGCATTGAACATTCGTGAAAACATTAGTACAAAGCGAAAGGAACTTTCCAAACCGCTTTTGGATGACGTCCTGCAGAATGCGAAAAAAATAGGCCGCCAGATTGGTGTTGAGGTTGTTCTTGACGGCGCGATTGTTCTTTACGGCGGTGTTGATCTGACGTCGGCTGTTTATGACGAACTGGAGGAAGATCTTTAATATTATGCGACCTCTGAAAAAGGAAGAGATGATGTTGGTTTTTATAAACGAAAAAAAATGGATTCCGGGTCAAGCCCGGAATGACAAGTTAATGTCATTCCAGCGAAGGTCCGGAATGACAAGCAAATGTCATTCCGGCGAAAGCCGGAATCCATCCTTTTTCAGAGGTCGCAATTTTGAAAAAGCAAAGGGTTTTAACCCTCTGCTATTGAAAAAAAAGAAGGCTGATGTTTAAACGTAATCCATACATAGCAGCGTTAATGCTCGGACTCGTGATTGGCGGGATAATCTGGTCAGCGGTTTTTATCATGCGCTACCTGCTTCACAATCCGATGGAGAAACTCGAAATGGCGGAACTGCCATCCGAGGTGACGCAGTTCGATAGAAAAGAATTCACGCCGTTCGAATCGACTGATGAACTGGCATGTTTGGATTTGCCTGACAGGATGCCTCCGGGATCATGCCAATTTATTTTCAGGCACGATCAGGATTTCACATCAATTAAAAGCAGCGAGGAGAAATACACAATTGCCGCTGAAACGAAATCAGCGATTGACCCGTTGAGGGATGAAACGCTTAGGGCGAAACTTCGGGATTTGATAAACATCAAATCGGAATATGAACAGTCACGCAGGGAACTCGCCACAGTAATACACAACAATCTGATTCAGGATGTCGGCACAAGCTTATTCAAATATGGCGCTTATCAGAAACTGGCGTCGGAATCCCTAACCTACAGCATGGAAACGCCAAACGTTTTTCCAATCAAGCAGGCGGAAGCGATAAGCGAATTTTATGAATCGCAAAAAGAGTACGCGGGCATGAAACTGGATGGTTTCAATTCGAAATTCAATCAGGCGGTTGAAGAGGACATTGGGAATCTGAAACAGAATCAGGACAAATTGAAAGAAGAAAAAGTGATGGAAATTCGCGATTACATTCTGGATAAAACAGCGAAGATTGAGGAAGAGATTCGTTCATCCAATGGACATGATTAAACTAAAAGAAATAGCACAGAGCATCAACGCTGAAATCATCGGCGATGCGAACCTGCCGATTGATGGCGTCAGCTCCATTGAATCTCCCAAAGAGATGACAGTGCTTTTCGCCGAGCGTGTATCGATGCTCAAGGATGTTGAATCGTTATCTAAAATCGGAGTAATCGTTACTGAAAAACCGGATGGCATCGAGGGAAATTTCCTTGTTCATCCAAATCCGCGAGCGGCATTCGCGATGGTTACGCGCAGATTCAATACGCCGTACTGGCTGGGATACTGCGGAGTCAGTGGCCATGCTGAACTCGAGGGAAATGCGCAAATATCGCAAAGCGCGGTTATTTGCGAAAATGTATTTATTGGAACGGGCGCGTCTGTCGGAGACAACACTCGGATTTTACCCGGCGCGCATGTTGGCCGTGATGTTTCAATCGGGCAGGACTGTGTGATTTTTCCCGGCGCGATGTTGCTTGATGGCGTAACGATCGGCGACAGAGCCATTATCAATTCAAACGCGGTTATCGGAAGTGAGGGATTCGGATTTGTAAAATCGGACGAAACTCTTGTGAAAATGCCGCAGACAGGTTCAGTTGTCATCAGCGATGATGTTGAAATAGGCGCATCCACCTGTATTGACAGGGGAACAATCGGTAACACGGTGGTAGGCACAGGGACAAAAATCGACAACCTTGTGCAGATTGCGCATAACGTCGAAATCGGAAAAAACGTTCGTATCGCGGCGCAGGTGGGAATACCCGGCCGTGTGCATATTGAGGATGATGTAATCATCGGCGGACAGGCGGGTTTGCAAAACGGAATTACAATCGGCAAAGGCGCGAGAATAGCGGGACAGTCCGGTGTTTTCAAGTCGGTGCCGGAAGGCGAGTCAGTTTCCGGTTACCCGGCGCTGCCTCATAAACAGGCGTTGGCGCTTATTTCTCATTTCAAAAATCTGCCGCGCATCTTCAAGAGAATTAAGGAACTGGAGCAAGGAAAATGAAAATACATGAAACAGCCATAATTGACAGCAAATCTGAAATAGGCTCGGGAACTTCGATAGGCCCCTACGCCAGAGTCGAGGGTGATGTTGTCATCGGCAAAGATTGCCAGGTAATGCAGGGGGCGCAGATTCTCGCGGGAGCGCGGATAGGTGATCGCTGCTGTTTTCACCAGGGAACTGTCATAAGCTCTCTTCCACAGGATAAAAAATTCCCGGGTGGGCGATCGTTTCTGGAAATCGGCGACGATAGTGTTATCCGCGAATACGCCACCATTTCACGATCAACGCAGCTGGACGGTTCAACTGTCATCGGGAAGAACGCCTATATCATGACCGGCGTTCATATCGGGCACGATTGCAAAATCGGCGATGGTGTTACGATGGCGAATATGGTTACGCTTGCGGGGCATGTTACAGTCGAAAGACTCGCGACAATCGGCGGCATGACTGCAATTCACCAGTTCGTGCGCGTTGGCGAACTCGCGATGGTGGGCGGCGACAGCGGTTTGATGATGGATGCTCCGCCTTACATGATTACTTTCGGTTATGCTCCGGCGCGTGTTTACGGAATAAATGCAATAGGGTTAAAACGAAACGATATTGATGAAGATACACGGATGCTTCTCAAACGAGCATTTAAACTGCTGTTTAGAAGCAACCATAATATCTCGCAGGCTATTGGGATAATCCAAAAGGAAATGCCGCAAAGTGACCAGATAAATCACATTGTTGAGTTTTTCAAAAACACGAAACGCGGGATTTCCGTATCAGCGAATTCCATGAAAATGTCCGGTTATCATGCTCATAACGGGCATAGTGAAGCTAACTTCGAATCCCTAATGGAAATATTCAAGGATGAAAAAGTCGTGAAGGATATCATGTCGTTTCTGGAAACAAAAACAGGGGATGCGGACAAGTACGCGAATTGACGATAAACAGCGCCAAATGGGGATGGGGCAAAATTTAATTCCAATAGCCAGTGATTGATTCCTGGTTGAGAGGTAAAACTCGAAACATGATTAAAAACAGACAAATAAAAGCCGCCGTTATCGGTGTCGGACAGATGGGAGTGCATCACGCGAGAATTTATTCGCGGATGGCGAATGTCGATCTGGTTGGAATTTCCGATATTGATGAGGAACGCGGCAATTGGGTGGCGTCGCGCTTCAATACAAAATATTTCAACGATGCTGAAACGCTGCTGAAGAAAAAACCTGACGCGGTAACAATCGCGGTGCCGACATCCATGCACAGGCAAATTGCCGATTTGGCGCTGGATTACAACGCTAATCTGCTGGTTGAGAAACCGCTTGCGGACAACACAAAAAACGCATGGGTGATTATCAAAAAAGCGAAAAGTAAAAAACGCGTTTTGATGGTCGGGCATATCGAGAGATTTAATCCCGCGATTGAGTCCCTGAAAAATCTTCTGGCTCTTGGAACAATGGGGAAAATTAAAAATATAAGCACACTCAGGGTGTCGCCTTATCCGCCAAGAATCACCGATGCGGGAATCATTCTCGATGTCAGCTGCCACGATATTGATCTCATCAGCTATCTCACGGGAAGCAAGGCGAAAAGCGTTTCCGCGGAAGCGAAACAGGAGTTTCATAAATACGAGGACGAAGCGAAAATTAAATTAAACTTCGAGGATGGCACCAACGCTGTCGTTGAGACAAGCTGGCATTATCCGTATAAAAACAGGCGTCTTCTTGTAACGCTGGAAAAAAGCGCAATTCTAATTAACTTCATGCGGCAGTCGCTGACAATTTACAATTCCGATGGCGCTGTTTCCGTGCCCGTACATTCCGGTGAGCCGCTTTCAATCGAACTTCACACGTTTATCGATACTGTCGCGAATGACAAGCCGTCGCCTGTAAACGGTGAGGACAGCATTTACACTCTCGATGTGACGTCATCGGCGGTTAAATCGTACAAGGAAAACAAACAGATTAAGCTTGGCAACAAGACAACAAACAACACCTATAAGTCTCCTGTACTTGCCATGATTTGATATGGCATCCGCACCCCGTATATTCATTTCCACAGGCGAATTGTCAGGTGACTATCACGCATCCAACCTTGTCAGGGCAATTCGAAAACAATCTCCGGACGCGACTTTTCTTGGAGTCGGTTCACACAATATGAAATCTGCGGGAGTGGATATTCTGTACGACTCTTCCGGCTGGGGCGGAATTGGAATCTGGCAGGGGCTGCGCAAAGGCCCTGCGATTAACAGGATTCGGCATAAACTAATAGATGAAATTCCCAAACTCGATTTGGATTTAATAATCGTTGTCGATTACCGTGTCTTTCACGCGGCGCTTCTGGACGGCATTAGGCATCTGGATGTCAGCAAGATGTATTACTTCGCGCCCGTTGTCTGGCCCGGATTCACGACACACGGAATCGGGAAATTATACGGTAAATTTCTCGAAAGCATGAAGAACGTAAATCCGATTGGTGGGAAGGGAACGATAAATCGTTTCGAGTCGTTAAGCGAACTCGCGGATAAACTGATTGTGGCTTACCCGTTCGCACTGGATGATTATCTCAAAGCAGGCGCGGATGTTGAGTTTCTCGGACATCCCCTGATGAACGCGATTAAAACTACATGCCCCAAAGAGGAGACTAGAAATAAACTTGGGCTGGATGAATCAGCGAAACTGATAGGCATATTCCCCGGCTCGCGCGACCATGAGCTGGTGTCGCATCTGCCGGTTTTGAAAAAGGTAATCGCCGGATTGAAAAGTGAAATCGAAAATTTGCATTTATACATGCCGATTGCGCATCCCGATCATAAGAGCGTTGTAACAAAATTGCTGGGCGAACAGGCTGATGGAATCCGGTTTGTGTCGGGTGAGGATTACGATATATTCAACGCCAGCGATATCGCGCTTTCCAAAACAGGAACGAGTGTGCAGGTATTAATGGCGCTTGGCGTTCCTACCGTTGCTTTTTACACGGTGGTTTCATCGCTTTGGTATAATATCTCAATTAGGTTTTTCGTGAAGTTTGAGCACATCGCATTTCCGAATGTGCTTGCAGGCAAGAGAATCATTCCGGAATTTATTCAGGATGATTTCAAGCCGGATAATTTGCTAAAGGCGTCGCTGGAACTGCTTGCGGATGATGATGCCAGGACCCGCATGACAAGCGAACTTCTAGCGGTGCGTGACAGTTTATACAAACCGGACGCGCTGGAAAAAGCGGCGGCAATTGCGCTGGAACTCGCATGGACAGGGAAAACATAACATCGGTATTTATAATTAACAGAGGGTTTTAACCCTCTGCTGTACAATATATGAAGAAACGCGAAAAAGATAAATACGCTGACACGCCGGCTAAAATAGTCGGGCTGTTTCGCTCGCATGGCGTACTGCTGATTATAGCGCTTTTTCTGACAGCTCTGTCATCAGGCTTGAACATTGGGATTATCACGATGGTTCAACCGTTTTTGGATGAGGTTGTTCCAGCTGTCGGAGGAACTGTTTTTCAAAACACTACTGTTGATGCGGATGTTCAGAGTGTTTCAGGCGGAGTTGAATCCTCAACCGATATGACGAAAGTCAAGTCGTTTATTTACCTCCTCATGTGGATGTTCGTTGTTTACGCTGTTACACACGGAGCAGGTTTATATATTTCAATTCTTTTCGGCCAGAAAATAGTCATGAAATTGCGGGAGAATATTTTCTCGCACCTGCAGGAATTAAGCCTTAGTTTTTTCGAGGACCGCCAGACAGGCAGCATTATGTCATGGATTACGAATGACGTTAACGTTTTCAGGATGTTCTCCTCGAACCAGTTGAACAGTTTTGTAACGAATTTCGTGCAGGTTGTCGGGGCGTTTGTTGTGTGTGTGGTCACAAGTTGGAAACTCGCGTTGATTTCATTTTTCATTATTCCGGTGCTCGGATTTGTGATTCAAAAAGCCGGAAGCCGCATGAGAAAAACAACCCGGCGTGTTCAGGAAAACCTTGCGAATATATCCGCGGTGCTGCAGGAGGTTGTCAGCGCGATTCCGATTGTAAAATCATTTGGCACAGAGGAGCATGAAATCAAACGTTTCTCAGTCGAGAATGTTGACACCTTTCATGCTGAAATGAAAAAGGCGAAAATATCAGCGGTGCTGCAGCCGACAATACAGATGGTTGTCGCGCTTGGGCTGTTCGCAATTCTGTTGTATGGCTTGCATCAGATGTCGAGAGGGGAAATTACAATGGGAAAACTTTTCACGTTTGTGATTCTCCTTCAGGTTATGGCGCAGCGTGCGCAGCGACTGGGGCAGACATACGCAAACCTGAATGAACTGTTTGCAGCTGGTGATCGCCTGTTTGAATTCCTGGATGTTAAATCCGATATTGTCGAAATTGATGATCCTGTTGAACTTGCCGATGTAAAGGGCGATGTGGCGTTTAGGAATCTTAGTTTCTCATACGATAATTCCGACCTGGTTTTGAAAAATATCGATGTGGATGTGCCGGCAGGAAAAGTGGTCGCGCTGGTAGGCCCATCAGGAGCGGGTAAATCATCCATGGCAAAACTCCTTCCGAGATTCTACGACCCGACTAGTGGGCAGGTTCTTGTGGACGGCGTGGATATAAAAACAGCGTCAATCAAAAGCCTCAGAGCGCAATTGGGAATAGTCCCGCAGGAAACGATTCTGTTCAGTACAACGATTAGGGAGAACATCGCGTACGGCAGGCTGGATGCGTCGATGGAGGATATTATAAAAGCGTCGAAAGCCGCGAACGCGCACGAGTTTATAACCAAACTTCCGAATGGCTATGACACGCTTGTCGGGGAAAGGGGATCAAAACTGTCAGGCGGACAGGCGCAGCGCGTTTCAATCGCGCGAGCGATTCTGAAAAATCCACGGATTCTTATTCTCGATGAGGCGACCAGTTCACTTGACGCTCAAAGCGAGGAACTTGTCCAGCAGGCGTTGGAAAAATTGATGGCTGGCAGAACGACTTTTATAATCGCTCATCGCCTGACAACAATTCAAAACGCCGATGAGATAATAGTTCTGAGCCAGGGTGAAATAGCGCAACGTGGTACGCATGATGAGCTAATGGGTGTGGATGGAATATACAGGAATCTCTATCAGATGCAATCGGTTGGAGCGAACGGCGGCATCGATGACAGGGGAAGCAATTCTGATAAATCTGATTTATCCAGTGAGGATGATTCATGAAAGTGCTTGGTGTAATACCCGCGCGCTGGGGCGCGAAACGATTTCCCGGCAAAGCTCTTGCACCGATACTGGGCAAGCCGATGATACTGTGGGTCCTGGAAGGCGCATTGAAAGCGGAGCGCCTTGATGATGTAATTGTCGCGACCGATTCGGATGCGATTCATAAAACGGTTTCCGATGCGGGTTACAAAGCGGTCATGACGCGTGAGGACCATCCAAGCGGAACGGATAGAATCTGGGAGGTTGCCCAGAATCACGATTGCACGCACGTTTTGAACATACAGGGCGATGAGCCTCTTTTGAAGGGCAGGACAGTGGATCAGCTGATATCAGTTTTAGACAGCAAACCGGAAATGAAAATGGCGACAATGATTACAGCTTTGGATTCCAATGATGCAGGCGATCCTAATCGAGTCAAGGTAGTAATCGATGACAGCGACAGGGCAATATATTTCTCCAGATGTCCCATACCCTATTCGTTCGATAATATGCCACATGATGAATACATGCTTCATATCGGGCTATATCTATACGAAAAGCGCTTTTTAAATGCATTCATCGAGCATGGGCAGTCGAAGCTTGAAAAACTCGAAAGGCTGGAGCAGCTTCGCGCGCTTTCGATGGGAGTTTCAATAGATGTTGTTCACACGGCTGACCGGCTGATGGGTGTTGATGCGCCTGAGGATATTCCGATTGTTGAATCATTCCTGAGTGAGTCCTGATTCTGGAGAATTGATTTGCCAAAACCACCGCTGATATTCCATTTTCTAAAAGGGCTTCTTATTCTTGCAAGGCCGTGGTATCCGCTTCTAACGCGCAGATTGGGCAAATCACCCGGATTGAAAGGCACGATGGAACCAAGGCTGATGCGGGAGAAAATACACCCCGCGATTCCGCCATCGATATGGCTTCACGCTGTCAGTGTTGGAGAGGTGGAGGCGGCTATTCCAATCGCGTTGAGGATAATTGAGAAATGGGGCGCGGATAGTTTGCTTTTCACAACGACGACAAAAGAGGGATATGCGGTTGCTGAAAAGAAAATCGTTGAACTTAAACACCTGACATATTACCCGTTCGATATCCCGCATATAATCGACAAATTCCTGGATCACTACACGCCATCACTCTATATATGCATGGAAACGGAGCTATGGCCAATACTTACAAGCTCGTTGGCAAAAAGAAATATTCCAATGATCCTTGCCAACGGACGAATATCCGACAGGCTCAAAGGAACGCCGTGGCTTCTTAGGCCGCTTTATCGCTGGATGTTTCAGACATTCAAATGGATTGGACTTCAAACTGATGAGGACTTTCAGCGATTGAGATCATTCACAAACAAAACAGATAATGCGATCGTTGCGGGAAATACAAAATTCGATCTGCCTGACCCGTCGCTTACACCGGATGAAATAGCTGATTTAATGCGGAGCATAGGGCTTCGTGATGGTTCGGTGATTGTATTCGGAAGTACGCATCCCGGAGAGGAGGAGATAATTGCGGATGTGTTTAATTCGTTAAAGGAACGCTTGAATAATATTTCAATGATTCTCGCGCCCCGCCATATAACACGCGCTGACGAGGTTGCAGATATTCTTAAAAGCGCTGGAATCACCTTTAATACTCGAACTGACACACTTGACCGAAAACTGAATCACGAAAACGCGGATTGCCTTCTGCTTGATACGGTCGGCGAACTTACACGAATGTATTCGCTTGGGCAGATTGCGTTTGTCGGTGGCAGTTTGATTAAAAGGGGCGGACACAATCTTCTGGAGCCTGCAGCCGCTGGATTGCCGGTTCTGCACGGACCATACATGGACAACTTCAGGGCGATAACGTCCTTTCTACACAACGCGAACGCCGCATCGGAAGTGGCGGATGGGGAATCGCTAAATAATGCGATTTATGATCTTCTTTCAGATTCGACCAAACTGGAGCGAATGAAACAGAATTCCCTGAACGCCTATGAAAAAGGCAAGGGCGCTACGGATAAAATAATTTCGATAATTGTGGAGTTAATGCCGTGAGCGCGCGAGACTACAGAACATATAAGAAAGGAATTTCCGAGAGCAAGACACGAAACGCGCTGACATCGAAGATTGCAAGGCTGTTTGAACTTGTCTCTCACAGGCGAATCATGTCCCGGTCACTGGAAAAAACAAAACTCGACGCGAAGATTGTGAGTGTCGGAAATATTACTTTTGGAGGAAGCGGCAAAACTCCACACGTCGAGTTTCTTGCTTTTCATTTTGAACAACGTGGCTTGAAAACAGGCATCGCTACAGGCGGTTGGGGCGGCTCTGAGCGAAAAGAGGGGATTCTTGTATCGGATGGGGCTGAAATGAACGCGGAATATAAATCAGCAGGCGATGAGGCAATGTCGATTTCAGAAAGCGTTTTGGAAATAGGCGTTCCGGTATTCGCGCACTGTAACAGGATTATTGCGGCGGAGGAGCTTATCAAGCGGTTCAATTGCGATGTTGTAATTCTGGATGACGCGTATCATTTTATCACAGTTGAAAAAGACACGGACATTCTTCTTATAGATTCGCTGAACCCTCTTGGCGGAGGGCATCTGTCGAGTACTGGTTTAATGCGGGAACCGATAAGCGCAATAACGAGAGCAGATTCGATAATCCTTACCCACGCCAACCTGGTTGAAAAGGAAACTTTGGATGCTCTGAAGACAATGATTAAAACAGAGAAGTTCGATAATCCAGTGTTCGAATCATCGTATGAACCGCAGTCTATCACCAGCGTTTATGGGGATGACATCGGTAAGGAAAAACCTCAGGATGCGAAACTGATTCCGCTATCGGGATTGGGAAATCCGGAATCGTTTGAGAAGTCGCTTGCAAATGAGGGAGTTGTAAATGCAAATCCAATTCGGTTTAACGATCATAACATCTACAGGCAAAAGGATTTCGATTTAATAAACGCCGCTATTGATGAGGATTCCGCGGATGGTGTGGTTACGACATCGAAAGACTGGATACGTCTGAAGAATCAATCTGATAAAATTAACGGAAGCATATATGTTTTACATTCTGAAATAATCGTGGACAGCGCTTTTCTGGAATGGCTGGATAAAAGGGTTTAAATGAAGTTAACCAGAGGGGAATAAATTAATTTGTTGAAATTGTTAATTCTCTTGTTTTTCGATTTCTTCAAACAGTTTGGTAAATTCAGACAGCGATAAACATTCGGCGCGAATCATCTTATCAAGGCCAATCATCTCGATAATCGATTCCACACATTTCTTATCTGCTCCCTGATGCCAGTTCTGAAGGTTGTTAGCGAGCGTTTTTCGTTTCATTGAAAACGATTGCTTTATCATCGAAAAGAATTTCCTTTTATTATCAGCATCAAAACTGAAGTTGTCTTTTGTAACAAGTTTCAAAACTCGCGAGCCAACTTTCGGCTGCGGGTAAAAAGCTCCGGAGTCAACATCGACAACACCAGCAACATTGCAATGATAATCGCAGAATACGGAAAGACGTCCTCGCGCTTTAGTTCCGCAGTCCGCTGTGATTCTATCAGCAACCTCACGCTGCATCATAAGTATCGTTTCCGAAGGCAGTTTGGGAGCGCTGAATATTCTGTCAAGAATCGGCGACGTAATCTGAAAGGGAATATTTCCAATGACTGTGAAATTTCTATCTTCCAGATTATCAGGCGGATACTCATTCAGGAAATCACCATGAACACGCAAATTTTCGCAATGCTGTGATAGTTCCTTGTCAAGCCAGTCACGGAGAACCTTGTCGATCTCATAAACAATAAAATTCGAAACGCCCCTTGCAATCGGGATTGAGAGCGCGCCGAGTCCGCCTCCGATTTCAATAACAGTGTTATGTTTCTCAATGCCGATTAAATCCAAAATGCGATTGCGAATAGTATCGGAGATTAGGAAATTCTGCCCAAGCGATTTGTCGGGACGTATCTTAAGCTCGTGTTTGACTTGATGAGTGAATTCGTTAAGGCTTTTATTGTTGTGGCTCATCAGTTTGCGCCTGTTGTGTAAAGTCAGTAAGATTCAGCATGTTAAGTTCGCTCGGCTTGCGACCAAGGTCAAGCCATGTCCAGAGGATTCTATCACGCCATTTTAAAATCCTGGCTTTCTCCGCTTCCGATAATTCGTAATCCTTGTTGAACACGCTGTCCGTCCAGAGGTAGCCGAGTTCAAACTGTTCGCTTCTGAACGCCGATTCGATAAGAGTCAGGTCCGCTGCTTTTGAAAACATTTCATCATAGCTATCCATCGAAAGAAAACGTTTAAGGAATTCGACTGATTCCTCGTGTTCCCCATCAATGCTGAGTGAACGGCCAATCAGGTAAACAGCCGGCCAGAAATTAGTATCGATCATAAGCGCCCGTTGGTAATAAAACCTGGGTTCGGACGTTTCAGTATCAAGCGCTTTGAACATCAAACGCCTGAGTTCATCGGATTCATGATCGAGAATCGTGAGTTTGATAATGCTGTCTCGTTTCATAGATGCGGAGATTGCGGTATCAAGCGCCTTTTGAACCTCGACACGGCACTCCGACCATCGTTGCTGCTTTGCGAGAATGATTCCCCTTCTGCGAAGAAGCTGCGCATTGTAGCCATCGTTAGATTTCGGATGAGCCATCAGTTCCGATGCCAGTTTCAGCGCCTGATCATATTTCTCCAATCCGACAAGCGCGGATATTTTACCCCAACCGTGATAAGGATCATCCGGCTGAAATTTCATAAGCGCTTCATAATCACGGAGCGCTTTTTTGTATTGCCGGTGTTGAAGCGCTTTTGACGCCTCCGCGTTTCTTTCAGCGACTTCATGCGAACATCTCTGCTCAGTGAATGCGGGCCGCTGGAACATATATTTCGCGAGCGCGGCGCCCTCATCCGCCTCAGGAATTGTTTTTAAAAACTGAAGCCATTCCTCGGTCAGTTCCTGAAGGGTTTTACCGTATGCCGCTTTATATGGCTTGTCTGAGAAAAACAATCCGGCTTTAATGAAACAGATTTTGAATTTCTCGATTCCGTAAGTGTTAATCAGCCATCTGACAAACGAGCCGGAAATATAATAGGAAACAGTGATTCGCTGCGACCAGAATCCCTCGTTTGTCATAGTGTAAATGGGGCTTGCGCGACTATCGATTTCTCCTTTTAACATCGACTGCGCCCACTGGTGATGTGTCAACGCTCCGGCGTCCCACTCAATCGCCTCGCTTAATCCCTCACACAAGCCGGTCTGAAGGCTGATGTTTACAATCGACCTGCCGAATTCACCCGCGAGTATGTGTGTCAGTTCATGTTTAAGCGCGCGGATATCGTAATCGGAATACTCGACATGAATCTTAGCCATCCACGGTTTCGCGAAAACAGATCCGCCAACTCCTGTGAGTTTCGTTTTTTGTGTCCGTGTTGGATAGATGTAAGACGTAACAACAGGCGGGTTTTCAAGTTTCAATTCCTCGATAATCCTGGCGTAATGCCATTCGTGTTCTTTTAAGATTCGATCAATTTCGCCTGTAATGGGCGAATCGGATGGATACCGAAGTTCAATTCCGTTTCCAACAAGGCGGCCATCCATCAGTTTATTCAAGTACGCGGTGTTTATATCAATTCCAAGTGAGCCTTTGTAGATAAAAAGGATAACAAGATAAATAGTAAAAATCGCGTTGATTGCGGTTAACAGTAATCGCAGGGCATCTGTAAATGGTGATTTAAACAGCCCTTTGAGAGATACACCCGGACGGTTTCTCTCATATCCCAAAATAGAGAGGAAGAAAATAAGATGCGCGAAAGTGAATGCGATTGATCGAGCCAGTAGGAACGGCAGGTCAATCGGGACAATCGTGTTGTAGTTAAACAGAACGACGGATCCGAGAATGAAGTTGTAAAATCCGACACGAGGACCGGCGTATAATTTCCAAAGCGTTACAAGAATTGTAAGTATGGAGTATGCGAGAAACAGAAGGTATCCGCGTTTTGCGTTTCCCTTGAAGAAAAGCGTAAACGAGATTGTCATTAAAAGGGCGCACAAACCGGTAATGACCGGAATCAGAATGTAGAACCAGACTCCCTGCATGATGTCGCAGTTGATAACATTAAAGGCGTTGAGAAGCAACACGGCAAGCGGGATAGAGGCAAGGAACAGCAGAATCAGAATCAGTGCCCGACTGCGGGCAATCATCATAAGCGTGAATTCGTGGCTTTTGAATTTCTTTAGTTCTATTCCTTTATGCAGGTGCGATGTCTCATGCGCTGCAATAAGCGCGATAATCTGCGACAGGAAAAGGGATATGACCATGCTGAATTCATAACCGAGAAGGTTCAGCATAGCCTCGCCGCTGAACGCGCATCCGAGTGAAACCAGCAGAAGAAGCAAAGCGGCGAAATACAAACTCTTCGATTTGAACCACCGTTTCAAACAGCCTTTGAATTCTTCTTTGAAAACCTTTTCCATTTATTAAGTGTCCTCGTACGGTATTGGATCGTCAAACCCCGCATTATCAAACGCTTTCAAGCGAAGTATGCAGGAGTCGCAGACACCGCACGCCTTTTCAATGTTTTTGTAACAACTCCATGTCAGTTCAAACGGCACATCAAGTTCCATTCCCCTTTTTGCTATTTCGGCTTTTGTAAGATGCATTACAGGCGCTATGACGTTCAGATTTGTTTCAGGACGCGTGCCCTCGTTAATCGCCTTGTTGAATGCGTCGATGAAAGATTCCCGACAGTCCGGATAGCCCGATGAATCCTCCTCAATTGCGCCGATGAAAATCGCCGATGCTCCAATAACCTCAGCCCAACTGACCGCGGCGCAAAGGAGATGCGCATTTCTAAAGGGAACATAAGTATTTGGTATTATGCTTTTATCTATGCCCCCTGTGTGAATGTCAATGTCAGGATCAGTCAGCGCGCTGCCGCCTATTTGTGTCAGATGCGACAGTGAAAATGCCATGATTTCGTTTATGCCGTAATGCGATGTGATATCGCGAAACGCTTTTATCTCCCTGTCCTGCGTGAGTTGCCCGTAATATGCGTGCATAGCGGCGACATCATATTTCTCAAGCGCGATTGCGAGTGTAACAGCGGAATCCATCCCGCCGCTGACAAGGCAAATCGCTTTTTGTTTTTTCGGCATGGCAAATCATCCTGACGTTCATAGTGCAATAAAGCGCTTGCATTATACCGTATTTAGAAAAATCATTTTTAGCAATACCCCGGCAAAGGGATACCGGGTTACAGATTACATATTTGGAGTTGATGAATATTACATCCCGGGAGTTTCGGCATCCTTGCAGGAAAGTTGGGTGCATCAGCACCCCTGTCTGGAAGGATGCAGATATTCCCCGTATGTTTTTCAGTGATGACTGGAATAAATTAATCTCTGGCGGTATTATTTGAAATTGGTTTGAGCAACATTACTGGAAGGAGTTAATCATGAGTAATTCAATTAGAGTTTCGGAAAGAATAAATAAAATCAGCAAATCCGCGATTCATGAAATGACACGGTTGTCAAAGGAGATCGAGGATGTCGCGTTTCTGTCGTGGGCAAAACCGACCTCGGGCACGCCGCAGCATATTAAAGATGCCGCTATCGATGCCATTCAGAACGACCTCACAGGTGGCTACACTGAATCATCAGGTCTGAAAGCGCTTCGTGATGAAGTCGCTGTTAAACTAATAAGGGACAACAACATTGATGCAAATCCCGCTCAGATTATTGTAACAGTAGGAGCAATTGAGGGTCTGGCAGCGGCAGTAATGGCTGTGATTGATCCCGGCGACGAGGTTATCCTGCCAACACCGACATACTCAACCCACATACGGCAGGTTGATATTGCATCAGGGAAACCTGTTCTGGTGCCTTTAATCGAAGAAGAGGATTTCAAATTGGATATCGATGCAATCAAAAAGGCGATTACACCACGAACAAGAGCGATTTTGTACTGTTCGCCATCCAATCCGACCGGAACGGTTTTCAGCGAGGATGAACTTCGCCAGCTTGCTGAAATAGCGCTGGAGCATAATTTGGTTGTGATAACCGATGAGGCGTACGAGTATTTCGTTTTCGATGGGCATAAACATTTCAGCATTGCATCCATTCCAGAAATGAGGAAAAACGCAATCAGTTGCTTTACGTTTACTAAAACATACGCCATGACAGGCTGGAGAGTTGGGTATCTCCACGCGGATGAGGAATGGATTCCGCAAATCAGCAAAGCACATATTCCTTTGGCGATATGCGCCCCTGTTGTTTCACAGTACGCTGCGCTTGCCGCTCTAAAAGGATCTCAGGATTGCATTGGCGATTTTGCAGAAAAATATCTTCATGCGAGGAATCTGATGTGCGAACGTCTGGAAGGCCTCTCATCGTTTTTTGAATATAAAAAACCCGCCGGGTCATATCTGATGTTCCCGAAAATCCTGACTGATGAAGGCTCGCGTGATTCAGCATCGTTCTGCAAGAAAATGTTGAGAGAAGCAAAAGTATCCACAACGCCCGGCGTTGCATTCGGGCCTACTGGCGAGGGGCATTTAAGATTGTCGTTCTGTGTACCGGATGAAATGATAAACACAGCCTTTGACAGGATGGAAAAATATCTAAGGTAAGATTGCCATCCTGATAGGGAAAATATTCCAAGTATAAAATAGCAATAATCGGCGCTGTGCTTTTCGCCACCGCGATTGCAGCATCTTTTGTTTTCCATAAATCCAAAATGCTTTCATTCCCTTTATTTTTATTCATGGGCGGAATAACCCTCTTCATGGCGTTTGCTGGCGGATTCCTCGCGCAGGATTGCACTTAAGGCAAAACCGAAATCACTGAAAATTCTGTTTGCTGTAACAACAATTATTGCAGCTGTGCTTATGTTAGTAAATATTTATACGACAAAGCAGTAATATTCAATATCCTGATCAAAAAAATTAAGTTCCATTCTGCTTGCAGCGTTAGATGCAAAAGTTGCAGGCGGGATGCTCGCACCTTTGAGTTATTGCATTTATCTTACTTCTGCGGCGCTTGCTTAATCCTGAAAGATTCAACCTTCGTAATTGATTTATCCAGAATCTTAATCAGCCAGTCGACTTTCTCTTTCTGCCTTGCGTTTGTGAGCTTCGCAAGGACATCGCTGCGCCACTTATCAGGTTTCTTCAGCTTGTTGAAATCGATATCCGCAAGGCCCTGAAATGCCAGTTCGCGCTTTGGACCAATCTCGTTGTCAAGCCATCTGTAATGGCATTCAATCGCTTTCGTTGATGGGAATCCTTTCAGTGAGCGCAGGACAGAATATGTCAGGTCGTCCTCGTAAGCGATGATTCTGTCAACGTCCTCGGGGAATTGTGTGTATCCGAGCGTTTTGAGGCAGAAATCGGTTGGCTCGTTGGGCCAGGCGTTGAAAGAGCCGTTTTCGATTTCATCGAGAACTTCCAGCGCGGCGTCCCGAAGATCGTACTTATCCCAGTTTCGAGGCGGGAAAACAGAATCAAGCGCGCGGCACGCCTGAAGGAATTTCTCGGCATTGTGGCTTAACGCGCTTGCCGGCATTGCGAAAAACCCCAGTACAAAACATGCCATGATGGAGATATAAATTAGTTTTTTCATTTTCGTAGTCCTCCCTATCAGAACCACGGGAAATTGGTTGGATTGTTAAAGTTAAATTCATGTATCTGTTGATATTGGCCATCAACAAGGTCGAATAGATTCCATGTCCAGCCCATCTGATGATAATGCATCAGGTTGCCAGCGTAACAACCGTTATCGCACCAGTAGAGATAAGGAACATATCCGAGGCAGGCATTATCACCGCAGGCGCAGCCATTGGCGTTATAGAGATATTCATCGAAATAGTAGCCAATGCCGTGACCGTGCTCATGGGCGACGACGGATTCCCAGGTCCACACATTCGGACTGTAGGCGGTGAAGACATTATTTACATGATGAAAGTTTTCAGGATTATAAACTCTGCAGTACGCGGTATTATGCGGTGGATTAAGCTGGTTGACCCAGTAGAGAGTCAGCTGATTGTTAATGTGATAAGTGGAGTGCATTGTGTTGACTTCCGTGCCATCATCCAGATTATAATATGCCGCCCCCATTATTGTTACAGTGGAACCGTCCCAATCGAGATTGTAACCGTACTGATGCCAGAAATTATTTCCCCACGTCAACATCTGATTTAACCGGGCAAGATCAAGGTAATTCGAGCCGTCATATGGCCAATTACCGCCGGGTGTGCCGTCATCGGTCGAGACACACATCTGAATAGGAACGTTTGTAATCCATGGGTCAAGATTAAAATCCATTGTGTAACTGACTTCTCCGGAGTTCCCTATCAATTTAATGTAGAGAAGGCTCAACGAACTTGACGGAACATTAACTGTTGTTGTTCCGATATTTACTTGCGATGTAATCAGCGCGCCGGGGCATGTTCCAGCGGGGTCAATTCCATAAACATCGATATCCAGCGTGCCGGATGGCATTGTGATATCTATTGTACTCGCCGCTGTGATTCCATTGGGCGGGACATATACAAAGAACCAGTCCTCATCAATCATGTCAACGCATCCTGATACGGAATCGACCATATACATTTGATCCGCTGTTCCGCAGGTGTCGTTTGTATCAGCCGCGCAGGCGAAAGCGTAGCCGTCATTCGATACTGATGCCGGACTGTTGCCGCAGGCGTTTACTGCTTCAACCTCGTATGTGTAAATTACTCCCGCGGCGGCGGTCATGTCGTCATGGGTTATTCCCGGGACATTAATCAGAAAACCTGAATTTCGGATGATGTCATAAGACAGCGCACCAACCGCGGCGTTCCAACTTAACTGAATTCTGTCAGTGTGAGTTCCGTCTGATGCTGCGAGTCCGGTCGGAGTATCCGGGAGCACACACGCGTTTCCGGGTTCACCCGGAGCTACCGGAACCTGGTTGCTGATACCACATCCGTTTATCGCTTCAACCTGGTAATTATAAACAACAGGAGGAACAACAGTCATGTCATCCCATGTAATACCGGGGTGATTAGCCTGTACCAGTCCGCTATCCCTGTAGATATTATATCCGGTTGCTCCTGCTACGGCGTTCCACGAAACAGTTACTCTGTCGGATAAAGTGCCATCTGTAGCGTTTACTCCTGTTGGGTCTGCAGGTAAAACACAAGCATTGCCGGGTTCACCCGGCGCCACCGGCGCAATCGGGCTATTGCCGCAGGCGTTGACAGCCTCAACCTGATAATTGTAAACCACTCCCGGAGTAACAGTCATGTCATCCCATGTAAGACCAACAAAATCATCCTGTACAAGCAGAGTGTCTCGATAGATGTCATAACAGGTTGCGCCTATCACAACGTTCCACGAAACAGTAACCCTGTCAGGAAAAGCGTCATCAGTCGCATCCACACCTGTCGGAGCGGCGGGGAATTCCTCTGAATAACCCGTATCGCTGGGAGATTTGGGCCCCTCACCGCATGCTGAAATGGCGGAAACCTCGTAATCGTGATTTTCACAGATGTTTACACCGGTATCATCCCATGTTGGAGCGGCTACATTCGTTGCAACAGGTGCCGGGTTAAAGTCCTTATAGATATTGTAGCCTGTCGCTCCCGCAACAAGTCCCCAGTCGATTTGAATTCTGTCTGTTAAAGTGCCATCCGATGCTGTAGTCCACGCCGGCGCGACAGGCAGAATGCACGCATTGCCGGGTTCACCCGGGGCAACGGGAGCCTGGGCGCTTGTTCCGCAGCCGTTAACTGTTTCAACCTGGTAGTTGTAAACAGTTCCCGGAATTATTACCATGTCATCCCATGTTATCCCGGGATGGTTAGCCAGCTGCAGGATTGTGTCGCGATATATGTTGTATCCGGTTGCGCCTGTTGACGCGTTCCATGAAACAGTTACCTTGTCCGGGAAACTACCGTCAGTTGCACTTACTCCGGTTGGCGGTGATGGCATAACGCATGCATTACCGGGTTCGCCGGGATCAGCCGGCGCAATTGCCCCGTTACCGCACGTATTTACAGCTTCAACCTGGTAGTGATAAATAGTCCCCGGAACAACAGTCATGTCATCCCAGGTTAATCCAATGAAATCATCCTGCACGAGTCCGCTGTCGCGGTAGATATCGTAACAAGTCGCGCCTATCACAGAGTTCCACGAAACAGTAACCCTGTCAGCAAAAGCATCATCAGTCGCGTCCACACCGGTTGGGAAATCCGGCAGAACACACGCATGTCCGGATTCGCCCGGGTCGGCGGGAGATTTGACGCTTGTTCCGCAACCGTTAAACGCTTCAACCTGGTAGTTGTATATTACTCCCTGAGTTACTGATGTGTCATCCCAGGTAAGCAGCGTGTAATTACCCTGCTGCAAAACAGTATCGCGGTAGATATTGTATCCGGTTACACCTGCTACGACATTCCATGAAACCGTTACTTTATCGTGGAAAGTACCGTCAGTCGCGCTTACTCCGTTTGGCGGTGTTGGTAAAACACATGCGTTTCCGGGTTCACCCGGGTCAGGGGGACCCTTAGGGCCTGCTCCGCAGGAGTTTATAGATGCAATTTGATAATTGTAAATAGTTCCGGGAACAACAACGGTATCCTCCCATGATAATGCCGGATGATTGGCAACCTGTATTACATTGTCGCGGTAGATAACGTATCCGGATGCTCCCGCGACTTCATCCCAGTAAAGAGAGACTTTGTCATTATATGTGCCATCGGAGGCTGTAACACTCGCTGGAGGGTTAAGTACCGGGCAAACAACCTGAAAATCAGCGTCGCTTTCATCGAAAATCAACGGGTCTGTGAGCTTTTGCACCTTTATTCTGTTAGTAATTCCAATGGCTTCTTCCGGTACGTTCCACTCATGGATGCCATCGTTTGGCGTTGAACCGGTGATTGGAATTGTGTAACTCAAACCGGAATCCATGGACAGATAAATCCTGACATAGGTAATATCAGCATCGGCAGTCCATGTAATATTTTTCTGAGTGTTTTTCCCCCAGATCTCCCCGCCGTTTGGCGTGATTACCTGAATTGGCCCCTGGACATCCTCTATTGTGAAATCGTTGTCTGATTCATCAATGACTGTCGCGTCAATCGAATTGTAAACTCTTATTCTCGCGTTTTCAGTTGGGAAATTCCCAACAGGATTATAGGCAAATGAACCAGTATTCGGAGCAGTATTGGCAATTGGAATTGTGAAATTGCTGCCGCTGTCCAGAGAAAGTTCGATGTTCACATTTGCGATTGTACCAGACGATAACCATGTTATTGTCTGCGACGAGCCAATCCCCCATGTTTCACCGCCGTTTGGATTTATAACGGTGATGCCGTCACCGGGAACAACAGTCGCTGTGAAAATCTGATATGTGGCGAATTCAGGTATCGTATTCCAAAGCAGAGTGCCGCCATCAGGACTGTGAACCAGCGAGTCAATTGCGCCGACATCGGCTTCTATCGCCGGATGCCGTTCATCACTTACTTTAACAAGCCCAAAATGTTCTCCCGCTGAAAGCCCTTTTTCATTTGCGATTTTCACTTTGTAAATCAACGGGTCAAGAGGGGAACCGTCGCCGCTTTCCGGCGTGTACTCCCATCTCAAATCATTGGTCATATTCATAACTTCAGCTGTAACGCGTTTGACCTTCGATGATTCATAGACATGGTCACGGTTATCATAATCGGGATATTCGGATGCCACTGTCGCGTTATGCTGCCAGTCATATACTTTTATTGTAACGTCGTAAGCCGTTGATGTATCAATTTCATCCCACGTGTTGCCGATTGCGGGAGCGTTTTCGCCTTCAGGAGGAATTACCTCAACTTTCCACGCGGATTTACGGTTGAACTCCGGGTTGTAATAGACCGGGCTAAGCCGTGTTGTGAAATCAGCGCTCGCGCCGTAACCCATTGTCAGGTAAATCCTGAACTTGCCATTTCCCGCAAAATAAGCCGGAACAAAGGTATCCGTTGTGCCCATTTCGAATCTGTTGTAGTCGTGCTCATCCAAGCCAGACTCGTCAACAACAAGGTAATAGGGGCAGGCATGCGGGTTGTGAGTCAAGTCCGCCAGTTCTTTTGTGAAACCGTCCAGATTCTTGCATAGTTTCGAATATGCGTTGACATCGAGAAGCGGGAAAGATTTGTAACTCGCGCTGTATGGCACTATTACAATCGCCAGGTCGAAAATATCCAGATCGAGGCGGTTCGATGCTGTTGCCGGTTCAGTTTTAATGCCCTTCTCAAATGGGTGCTTAACTGCAAATTGAACAAGAATTGTATTTTCAAGAGTCAATTCGATTGATTCAATTCTCAGGCAGTCAATGCATGGCCGAACGGTGAAGAAACTGGCGCCTGATACAAGAAAACTCTCACCCTGGGATGCTGTACGAATTGATATAAGCTCAGCGGACATGGAATCAGCGTCCAGTGATAACTCGTACGCGCCCATTGTGCCCAGAGCGTTAAATGTGTTTCGAATTGCACCCAATTCAGCAGCGGGGAGATCATCAAAATCCCTTTCCGGGCTTAATGCACCATCAGGAGTGCCACTGATTAGCGGAAGATCCGGGGCTGCATTGCCATCACCGGGATCACGCGGCATTACCGGATTTTTCCCTCCGCTTGAACAACCAAAAAGCAAGGCTGCTATGACCATTGCTGTAATAAAAAAACGAATGGAGTTTAGCATCGTTAACTCCTTAATTCCTAAGAGATTTGGAGACAAACAAGAAGACCTATCGCACCCCTGTGTATCGTAAAAATTATAGCACTATATATATTAGAAAACAAACATGACAACGTAAATACTGGCAATATCCCGGAACATCGATGCCACGAAATAGAAAACCCGACTTGCATGTAACAAGCCAGGCTTGGTTATTGTCATGGAGATTGTATATTCTAATCCTCGACAAGCACTCCGTTTCGGCGAGCTAAATCGTAGTTGTCGCCGTCCATTGTTGCCCAGACGGAATGAAGGTCGCATTGGTCGGCATCGAGGATGATATCCGGGTCGATGTCATCCGTGTTGATATCGATTTCCTCAGCCGCTCCCATTGGTACGCCGTCAATCAAGGTTACAAGCCAGATAGATTTATCATTTTCATACAGGAAAACGATTACTTCTTTGCTGAACTTATAGCCAATTGAGATATGAGCATCGTTGATTTTCATTGAGCTTTCGTAAATAATCTGCTCAGTCGGATTGCTGAATGATGAATCATCCTTGACATAAACGAGCTGGTAAGTCATATCGCTCGTGTCGATACGCGTATAGCAGATGTGGAAGATGTCATCCGAATCAATGAACAGGCCCGGGTTTTTCACGCCTGCTATTCCTGAAGCTGCTGAATAAACAACCGTGCTGGAATCCCATGTTTCCAGCGGTGATGTACCGGTTGAGTGTGCAAGTCCAATTTGAGATTCATTATTGTTGTAGAAAGCAATCCATGCAACGTCTGATGAATCCATATCCGTTGAACGAACATGGCTGCAATAGGCATCCGGCGCGACCATGAACGCTGTAAGAGGCTGCCAGTTGAATGGGTTTACGTTGTGAGGGCCTTCAGAGTGTTTTACTGTAATATTCCCGCCTTGGTCCGCGAAAGCGTAATTCCAGCCATCTGCGTCAACTATCGTTTCCAAATCCCTGTCAGGGATGGCGTAGAAAACGGCTCTCAGCCCCATTGGATTCTCAACCTGAACGAAATAAGCGAGATGATTCTCATTCAGGCTTCGGTGATAAAACGCACTGACGGTGTATGCGTCGCCAATAATGCCCGGAGCGATTTTGTTTGCATCCATCCTGAGAAGATTCTGCCCAGCTGAATCTCCATAACCCTCATCCGTGTATGTAACACCGTTATCATGTGAAACACGAACCCAGAATATTGAATCGTAATATGATGTTATATCGTTTGAATCTGTGCCAGCCCATGAAAGGCCAATGTCGCCATCTGTCTCTTCGATAATTGCCGGGCTGATATCATCAAATTCCGTGGTGCCGGAATAAGCATAGTATTCACCTGCGAATGTGTCGATATCATCGAACTCCCAGTGGTAATCGCCTGATGATTCACTTACTGTGATCACAACATAATTGTATGTGCTTACATTCTGTCCGTTAGGGCTTAGAGCCATTATCAATTGAGTATAATCACCAACCGGAGCGCCGGCAGTGTTTGAAATATCTACTTTATAGTGGTTGGGTACATCCGCTTCCATTTCGACAGGCACGCCTGTGAATGGGGTTGCATCAAGGAAAACACCGGAGATATTATCCTGATGGTCAAGCACAAGGCAACTGATTAATGCTGAACCGCCTGATGGCGTTAATTGTCCGGCTTGCGCCATGTCACTGATTTCGTACGGTTCAGGAGTTTGTCCCGGAAGGTGCGCTGTGATTGCATAATTCACCGATGCTCCCGCGCCCGGAGGGAAGTCAAGAAACAGCGTTTCAGTATCGATTCCACCCGGACCAATCGGGAATTCCCGGTCGGGGTTTTCTTTTGTAAACGCTGTAAACGGAAAGATATTTGTTATTGGCGTACCGAGGAAATCAGTATAGCTGTCGGGATTGAGTACGGTTTTACCAAAGAGCGCGAGGTATTCGACTCTTAAATCGTACGCCTGAATCGCAAGCGGATTTTCCAGTGTCAGTTCTATTTCCAGAACAGTACCAACAACTCCTACAATTGCGAATCTGAAACATCCACCGGGGCATTTGTCCGGCAGGAATCCGGTGATGTCATAAACAGTGTCAGACTGCCTGTAATCGGATTGTGAAATTGACATGTTATCAAGGTCAATCTCGAATGTCCCCTGATAGAATGTCTGATTCCCGTTACAGGAAAGTTCCGTCTGAGGAATTTCAGGTTGAGTTGCTGGAACATTCGAGCTGGAACATCCGGCAAATACAAACCATAGTGCTAAGATTGCCATTAATACAGTAATGTTTCGCATTTTTAGTTCCTCTCCATTGAAGAATATAGAATATTCGGGCAAGGGGTTTAAGCCCCTTGCCTGTTGTATCAAATATTGTGCTGCTTAATTCTCTTCAAGCGTACCCATGAAACATCCGGAAATAATCACGTCATCAAACATAACACCCGCGTTTATTTCAGTGTCAATACCACAGCTTCCACCGAACATCAGGTAATTAGATGAAAAGAACCCAAACCTGAACATAATGTCATCTCCACTGTAATCGGAAATATCGACTGATGTATCCTGAAAGCAGCCTGAGCCAGTTGTTGTGTTCCACAGTTCATTCCATGGGCCGGTGCATCCATTTTCGGAAATGTACAGTTTGAATATCGCGCCTGAAACCAGTGAATTACAATGGTCAAATTCAATGGTGCCATCATCAGAAGCGGGGAGGATAATTGACGGGCTGACAACGTTAAAGTGAGCCAGCGTGCCGTGTCCGTAAATGTTGTTACAGCTTGGGGTTGGATTCATCATTTCACCGCCGCCGGATGTAATATACGGCCAGCTCATGTCGCAGGGACTGCCGACATCGCATCCCCACTTGAAACATCCCATCGAATTGGATGAATTGGGCAGTCCGCAGCCGCCAGCTACCCATCCCTGGCATTCAAAAACGAAATTAACCGGGTCACCGCAACCGATGAAATCATAGTATAGTTCCTGTTCGGTGCATCCACCGGAACCAACGGAGATTGTTACTTCATCATATAGTGTTAGAGTTCCGGAGCCTGCTGAAGTTGCGAGAATGAAACCGGTATAATCGCCCTCTAATGCGCCGGTTTCGTTTACCAGGTCCATTTCCCATGTTTCAGTATCAATCTGAGTAAAAGGAACGAGCGTTACGCCTGTGATTTCAGGGCAATACAAATCAACCGCGTCTGTATCACTCTGCCAATCGCGAACTGAAATCGCGATACTTGCCGATGAGCCGATGGTATCATGCAGTGGCTCCTGATAAAAATCGAAGATTTCGTACGGCTCATCGCAATTGTCCGGATATGATGCATCGACAGCGAAAGACACACTCGGATTTCCGCCCGGAAGGTATATCTGGAGATTCTCTGTATGCTGTCCATGCGCATTGAAAATGCGATTGTACGCCTGTTTGGCATAAGCCTTAAACGGGTTGATTGGCCATCCCTGGGCTATGTCATAAAGAGCGGTCCAGTCGTCCGCGTTAACAAGCTTATGTCCGATACCATCGGTGTAAATAATCAACCGGACATCGTAACCGTTCATCGAATGCGGATTTGATATTGTGAAATCGACATCGACAATGTTCGTCAGTGGATCATAGGAATTAACAGCAATTCCCGGAGTGGGAATCAACGATGTTATGTTGAAATGCGCTGAAAGATCGCGAGAAGGTTCTGCCTGCAGCGACAGTCCTTTGGCGATGCCGAGGGAATCCATCGATTCAACGTTGAAATCGACAGTCCACATGCCCCAAAGAGTTCGATTTGAGGAGTTTTCATTATTCTCCGATACTGGTATGCTGAATTCGCAGACATCATTGTCCGGCGTAATCGGTGTGATTGTATCACTGGAACATCCAGCCGCAATCAGCATAAAAACGATAATAGATAGACTAATCAGAATTCTCATGGATAAGCCTCCACGTGTTCTTATATTGTTAACTAATTTATTTAAACTGATATTTCCCGAATATTAATCTGTCAAAACCAACAAGTGGTTTGCGGTGAAACGCAGGCCGTTCTCGATTAAAATGGTATCAGCAGTGGGGTAAAAAGGCAAGCAGATAAATTAATATTACTATTCTGCTACTTGGAGTTTTGGCTTCGCACATTAAATGTGTTAATTTAGTTGCAGGTGATTAAAATGCACGATCAGATTTTGCTCTGGATTAGGAAAAAGTGGAAAAAAGTGAAAAAAGTGTCAGCCATGGTGACAGCCACGGTGACAGCCCATATCAAGTTGTATAGTGTAATAAACGTGGAATAAGTACTTATGCAACATTGTAGAAATGCGCGAAAAGCCCCATGAAACCTGAAATTCGGTTCTGTGAAAACATAAAAAAGTGTCAGCCATGGTGACAGCCACGGTGACAGCCCATATCAAGTTGTATAGCATTATAAGCGTAGGATAATAACTCATGTAACGCTCTCGCAATTTGGAGTCTGACACCTTGATAATGGCATTATCAAGCTAACTTTTAACGCTTCACAAATGCTTGCATCATGCCACATATTTGCATACAATCAACTCATGTCCGTTTACTATTTCGCATACGGCTCCAACATGAATCCAGACAGGATGAACCAACGGAAAGCCTATTTCGCAAACCGTCGATTTGCAAAGTTTACCGGATACCGCCTTGCGTTCAACAAGACATCGACCGCCAATCCCAATGAGGGTTTCGCGAATATCATGCCCGATGATGATTCCACTGTAGAGGGCGCGCTTTACAAAGTCGAATTTCAGAGCATTGAGCGGCTCGATTATTTCGAGGGTTATCCCGATGCATACAGGCGCGAGGAGGTTTGGGTGACAACATCGGATGGCGTGAAACACAAAGCGATTACATATATCGCTAATGATAATCAAACATCGGATGGCCTGAAACCATCGCGTGAATATCTAAGTCACCTGCTGAGAGGAAGAGATTTGCTAAGCGCGGAATATTACTCGCTGCTTGAGAAAGCGGATACGTTTGATTGAGAGAAACAAATTCTAGACACACACAGGCATTTGATCCCATGTTTTATTTTCCAAAATCCTTCCGGCTTTCTTTTTGTTTACACCGCCCCACTGCTTGAAAAAGAACGGGACACCCTCCTTCAAACACTGGTCTCGAATATCCGTTACCCACTCAGGATTCATTGGTCTGGCTTTCGGACCAGATTCTCCGCCAACAATTACCCAGTCAATTCCGTTGAGTTTCAAGTTTTTCAACGGTCCAATTAATGGCTCCAGAGACAGGAATTTAATTTTCGCTTTGGTTTTCACCAGGTGTTCGATACGATAAGTGTAATCTTCATTTTCGATGCTTACACCCATCCACATATTGGAACGCCATGGCAAGCGTGCATCTAATTTTTCCATGCGTCCGGATCTTTTGGTTAGTATCTGAAATTGATGCCTTTCCGCACGGCACATAACATCAAAAACTTTATCAATAAAGCCAACAGGAACTTTTTTATGAAACAGGTCGCTCATTGAGTTAACAAAAATCATCTGAGGTTTTTTCCACTTCAACGGGTAATCCAGAATTCGCTCATGCAAAGCAACATCAAAACCATTTACATAGCTGGGATTACCCATTGCTTTCAAGCGCTTTGCCATTCTCTCGGCATAACAGTTCGCGCATCCGGGGCTGATTTTCGTGCAGCCTGTGACCGGATTCCAGGTTGCTCCTGTCCATTCTATTTTTGATAGCTGTGCCACATCTCACCTCTTTGGTGGAAAATTGACCATTATTGTATCACTAAAAGTATCTTTTCTCCTTTCTGGTTTGTCAGTAGTGACTTTTCCTTCACTTTCCAATTTGGTTAGTACGCTCTTGTAATTTTTCTTAATATATCGTCGGCCAATATGATGCGCTTCATAAATTGCTTTCATAGGCATTTCTTTGCCAGCAAATTTATCTAATAGCATATCAGCAAGATCATCTAACGGTCGATTTAGTTCGAAAAGAAAAGGATATCTTTCATCAGCTTGATTGTAAGTAAAACTTGGAACACCTTGCTCATGTGTTGAAGAGTACTTAGCCATTATTTCTTTCATGATTTCATATCCTTTCACATCCTTTGAAGTAAAAAACAAGTGGTGAATTGAGCGTGTTCCACTTTCATTCTTAAAACAAAAAGGGAGGACAAAATTAGCTTTAGTTTCCTTTAATGCTAATGATAACTCATTGACAATTTCTAATTCTCTTTCTGAGGGATTCATTTTCTCCAGTTTTATGCGCAATTTTAAAGCTCTTTCTTCACCGAACAGTAAATTCATATGTTCCTTTACTAGAGAATTGGATAGCCCCATATTTATACGATTATAATTAAAAAAGAAAATACAATCGCATCCCCAATCCTTTAAAACTGAATCTATCAATTGTAATGAAAGCCCTTTGTACCCCCAAGGATCAATAAAACACAAAGATGGTATCAGCTTATGTTCTTCAAAGAGCTTTATGATTTCCTCGCCAACTTCCTCGTTCATAATGATTGGTTTGTGTTTAAGTAATTTAATTTCAGGAATTTTGCTTATTTCGGTTTGGAGAGATTTAACGTTATCAGGATCTTTATCATTGAAAATTGTAACAAGTGAATCTCTAATCTCAGGATCTTCAATTGCCGTCTCAAGGATTTTTATTGGCGTTGAGGATGCGCCATCCTTGTATCGTCCCGGTCCTGCAAACAAATCAATATATGCTATGCATGCAGAAGAAACCCCATGAAACTTCTTTTTTGCGCCTAAAATAACTTTCGCCCATGCCCAAAAATATTTGGATACAATCTCTGCTTTAATTATCGATTGCTCAAGACTCTCTTCAAAGAACTTGTTTCTCATCTTGCACCATCCTTTTAGTAATCTATCTCTAAATGATTTTATACTATTAAAGGACACTTGTCAAATGTTTAGCAGTCCCGATCTGGCATTTCTCTCCCCAACAATCACATTGTATAATTAAGAGTGATTAATTAACCACCAATCAGTAAGGTGACTCAATCATGAATAAACTCATCACTTGTTTAGCTGCCCTTTTTCTGCTTGTTACCTTTTCCATTTCATACGCCGCATACTCTGGTCCCACAATGGATATGGATATGAAAGGTAAGACTCCAGAGGAACAGATAGCGAAGATTAATGAATTACTCGACATCATTCTTGTTCCGGGCAATCCAAAGCCAGACTATTTGGAAATGATGAAACTCACTGGAATGAGGTACTTATCATCGGTTTTTGACGATGTTGATACCAGTATCGTTCTTGGGTTTTATGAGCATGAGTCATTTTATGTTCGATCTGCGGTTGATGGCGCTCTCAGAATAAGAGTTTATGGCGCTCACAGATTGAAAAAGGAGGAGGCGACTGAGGCGACTGAGGCTATCAACCATGCGCTTGAAACCGGTTCTCCCCGTATTCGTTTCCAGATTCTATGCTTTCAGAATTACATAAATAATCATCAAAACAAGCCCACTGCAGAAATGTGCGCTACGCTTGATACAATTATTCATGATGAAAATATACCGATTTATAAAACTGATTATGAAATTATCAAAAGGCAATGTTATAGAAATGACGATTGGGGTTTTGATATTATTGGATACTGCAACAGGCTGCTTGATTCCGAATCAATAAGCGACCGTCAAACAGCGATTGGACTGCTTCATTCCTGCGATGACATCTCCGGTTCTGTTCCCAGACTCATCGCGATGCTGAAGAATCCTGATAAAAGCGATGAATCCAATGCATTATTGAAAAAAATAATCAGTATTCTTGGATATAATAAACAATCTCCACCGGAAGTTATTTCCTTACTTTACAAATATCTGCATCACAAGGATGAATCAGTGCAGCTTTTAGCATCACAAATGCTTTATCGCCGTGATCACGAACGCGAAAAACAGGTACGATTTATCATTGACAAATTCAAGGAAAAACAAACGAATGATACTTTTAGTGCACTTCGTACTATTGGCAAAGACGGCAGCGAGCTCATTCCATTTATTAAGGAACTTCTGGAAAGCGAGGATAAATCAATACGAAGCCAGGCAAGGACGCTTTTTGTCGCTCTCGGCGGTTCATCCGATGACATCCTGGATATGATGAAACAGAATCTCACAAGCAGTAACCCCGATGAGCGTAATGACGCGATAAGCTATTTCAGAGGCAAGTCATTCGCGCCGGAAATCGCTGATTACCTGCTTGAAATTCTGAAAAAGGGAAACATCGATAATGAACTAAAATACGAATTATGTTCAACGTTAATCAGTAAGAAGGGGATGTTTGAGGAGGTTCTTCCATCGATAATTGAACTTCTAAATACCAATTATCCAAAAGAGGTACCAATCAAGGCAGCTAACATGCTTAAGTATGGGGGGGCGTGGAATGAAACTCGGGATGTCACATCGGCTGTGCCAGCGCTGCTGGCTATGATGGAAAGCGAAGACAGCGAAGCCGTAAAACAAGCCAGAGAGGTGATTCTTAAAATCGACGATGATCCTGAAATTGTTGTTAATAAACTTATTGAACTTGTTAACAGTAAAAACGACAAAATCTGCCTGAACGCTATCAGCCAACTTGGATATTTGAAAGAGAAATCAATAAACGCCATCGGTGTTCTTGCGGATGCACATAACAGAGACAACGAGACAATAAAAACCAATACGATTCTAGCAATACGAACAATATTAAAAACATTAAAGCACAACCAGAAAGTTAATAAAGAAGACCTTTTCAAGGTTATGGAACTTGGGGATTTCTACATAACTAATAACGTTTCCAAAGAGATAATTAATCGTTTTGAGGATTATGACAGTATAATCGCTCAATTGCTCATTAAGGCTGACACTTCTGACGACCAGACACGCGGTCAAATATTCAGCACAATAGGCAAGATGGGAAACAAGGCATTACCCGCTTTGCCGGCTCTTCACAGGTATATGCTAAAAGACAAATCGCATCGCAGCTCATCATATTACCAGATCAAGAAAATTGTGGAATCAACATATCCGAACACAGAAATAGACATCCCCGTTTTCCTGAATCTTCTGGAAAGCAGGGACTCCGCTTTGGTCAAAGATGTAATCGGAGTCTTAATTTCTCACGATTGCGATTATGAAAAGATTACAGGCAAACTGGTTAAAATCATGCAGGACAAGGATTCAAAATACCGTGAAAACGCAATCAGCGAAATTGCGAATCTGGGAAGGAACGCGATTTCCGCACTGCCGGCGTTATTGGAAATAGGAAAGAGCGGAAACTATTCATTGCAAGATAAAGCGCTGGGATCGATAAGGCGAATTGTTGATGCGTACGGGCCTGATGACGAGGTAACAATTCCATTTGTTATCAAAATGATTGAGACTCGGAACAAGGACTGCTGCGAGAAAGCGCTGGGTATTATTTCATCCTGGGGATCACATTCTGTTCAGTTTCTTCCAGCCTTAAAAAATCTGGTGGAGGATGATAAGCGCTCAAGCGCGAATTACGGATATGACAGGGTTAAGAAAGGGAGTGTTTCCGGCACGCTGTTTAGCATCATAATGCGAATGGACAGTAAAACCAAAGTTGATCCTGAATTCCTGCTTGATTTTCTTGAGCTGGATGACGGAATGTTAATGACAATTGTCGCTGATAAATACATGTTGCTCACTGACGATTACAGCAAATTGATTGAAAAACTCGTCGGTTTCATTGAACATGGAAATGATAATGTGTGGTCAAAGGCAGTTAATACTTTCACTGCAAGAGCTATTGAGTTGAAAGATGCTGTTCCAGCGCTTAAACAGATTCTTAATCGGCTGGATGATGACAAGCGTGAAAGAATCAATCAAATAATAAAGTATATCGAGCAAAGAAACGAAAATGCGGCAAAGAAGTAATGCTGGTATCAACGGAATTGTAAAATCATAAACTTTCCCGGATTACATCCAGAGCGATTTTAGCTTCAGGTGCAATCGCAAAAAATTTCTCTAATTTCTCGCAGGCGTAATCGCTGCAATAGGCGCAGTTGAGGATGTGCTTCTCATGTGTGCATTTCCGAATTTCACATACTTTGCAATACTGAAAAAGCGGTTCGACTGCTGAAAGGCATCCCTTGCAGTTTATATCCTCGGGTTTGAGATCAGCATCGTATGCCTTAGACCACTCCTCTGCGATTTTGACGCGAGCTTCATCATCGCGATTTCTCGTTGCGAGTAAAGCGGGACATTCGTTACATGAAATTCCGCAACAGGCTATCATTCTGTCCATGGTTCTGACCTCCGGATTTTGTGGAAGATTAATATTATATTTGAATAGTTTAGCATAAATTATGGGATTACGGATAGAAATGTTGGGTATGCGGACAAGGACATGCGTACAAGGCTGTCTCACGCATTTCCCGGTTACAGTTTAATGCTGAACCTGTGAGCGATGGTCTCTGGGGGCTGTTGTAAAAGCCTATTTTTCCCGTAACCCGTCATGCCTTTATATGAAAATGTGAATCAAACCCGACAATCCTCGCAGGCATGCCGGGGTCCCGCGTATCTAGCCACCTCCCCGGAATGCCTGCGAACTTTGTATAATTGATTCACTCTTTTTAATAAAGGCATTCCAGGTTACATTAAAACCTGCCCCTTGTTCAACAAGCCCCAGAGACCAGCGCTCTCAGGTTTGGCTAATTCACTTTACCGTTCTGCTCACTATCAACATGCTGCCATCTGAACAGAGGTTTCTTGCTTTCTTTCCAGTATGCCGGCGTTAGAAGTATAACAACCGTATATAACTCAAGCCGTCCGACCAGCATGCAGAAAATGAGAATCATTTTGGATAGATTTGACAGGTGAGCGAAATTACACGTCGCTCCGACTTTAGCTAGTCCCGGCCCGATATTGTTGAGAGTCGCTATCACGGCGCTGGTCGCTGTTACCAAATCAAGCCCCTCGGCGGCGATTGCGAGGCTGGCAACGATGAAAATCAGAATATAAAGGAAGAAAAATCCGAGGATGGACTGCATTACTTCCGCGGGAACTTTCTGTCCCTGAAGTTTGAGAATCTGCACCGCCCTTGGATGAACAAGCTGTGTCATTTGAAGTTTAAGATATTTCCACAAAAGGAGGATGCGGGCGACTTTCATGCCGCCTCCGGTAGAACCGGCGCATCCGCCGAAAAACATAATGATAACAAGTGTCAGTCGCGCGATTTGCGGCCAGGAATCGAAATCAGCCGTGCAGAATCCAGTGGTTGTTTGTAATGCAATGACCTGAAATATGGAATAGCGGAAATTCTCGAACAGTCCGGGATATATTCCGCCTACGCGGTTGATAATCATTATCAGAACTGTAACAAAGGAGATTATATACAGATAAACTCTGAACTCCTCGCTTTTAAGATATTCACGAACCCGGCCATGAAGGCCATGAAAGTGAAGGGCGAAATTCACTCCCGCGAGGAACATGAAAAGCGTGATGACACCATCTACCCAAACTGAATCATAATATGCGATACTGGCTGTTCTTGTTGAGAATCCACCGGTAGCCATCGTGGTAAGTGAATGGCAGATAGCATCAAAGAATGTCATTCCGCCGAAAATCAAAAGAAGCATCTCAGCGACTGTAAGAAGCGCATATATTTCCCACAGGATTTTAGCGGTATTTGCAATTCTTGGTGTGAGGCGATCTTTTGTCGGGCCCGGCACCTCTGCTTTGAAAAGCTGCATTCCACCTACACCGAGCATTGGGAGAATCGCGATTGACAGTACGATTATCCCCATTCCGCCCATCCATTGGGTCATCGAACGCCAGAAAAGCAAGCTCGGAGCGAGAACCTCAACTTTGTCAATAATTGTCGAACCGGTTGTGGTGAATCCGGACATCGATTCAAAAAAACAATCAAGGAAGCAAATATCATGAGACAGTTGATATGGAAGCGCGCCGAATAAAGCCAGTGCCAACCATCCGAATGTTACAACCGCGAAACCATCCCGATGGCCAAGTTCTCCTTGAGGCACAAAAAGCCAGGAGAGAATCCCGCCCGCTATTGCTGTGATTGTCGCAGACAGAATGAAAACAGCAGACTGGCCATCGTTGAAATACATGCTGAATGGAATCGGCAGAAGGAAACAGACCGATAAAAAGAGGAGTAGTTTGCCAACTATGTGAAATACCGTTCCGGCTTTCATGTTTTAAAGAACCGCTCGACATCCTTAACAGCGCCTTTCAGCGCGAAAACGATGATATTATCGCCGGATTTGAGCTTGTTAGAGCCTGTCGGCACAATCGATTTGCCATTACGAATTATCGCGCCGATATTGGCTTTTTGGGGAAAGTCGAGATCTTTTAACAATATATCGCAAACGGAACTTTTCTCGGGAACAACAAGTTCCAGCACCTCGCTGTCCGTTTCCAGCAGAGTTGCAACGGAGAGAATTGCGCCACGGCGAATAAACTTAAGAATAGCCCTTGCGACCAGTACTCTCGGACTTAAAGCGACATCAATGCCTAGTTTGGACAAGAGCGGCACAAAATCATGCCTTTGAATTCTTGTGATACATTTTCTCGCGCCATGATGTTTTGCCAGCAGACTGGAAAGCAGGTTTGTTGTATCGTTCCCGGTAATTGAAATGACCAGGTCCGCTTCACCCACACCCTCCTCGACCATCTCATGCGTTTGAAGGCCGTCACTGTTAAGCACGATGGTTTTATCCAGCTCTTCTGACAGTTTTTGGCATCGATCGGCATCGATTTCCATAAGGCGTATGTCGATATTTCTTGTTTCAAGCTGGCGCGCGACAATTAATCCCAGACGGCCTCCGCCAATGATAAACACCTTCTTGGGCGCCTGGCTCCTGAGATTCATCAACTTTTCTATTGCGTGAATGTCAGTTCTGCGAGCGACCACGAATATTCTGTCATCAGCGGCGATAATGTCATCACCGCGAGGAATTACAGTCTCTTCTCCCCTGACTATGGCGACAATGACTAATCCCAAATCGCCTTTCATTTTACCCAGTTGAACAAGGCTTTTACCGATAATCGGGTTTTTCTTCTGAATCCTGTATCCAACAAGTTCAACCTGTCCCTGCGCGAATTCAATAACCCCAAACGCTTCAGAGAGGTCTGTAAGGCGAACGATCTCGTCCGCCATGACAATATCGGGGTTAATCAGAAGGTCCAATCCAAGGCGTTGCTGGTTCAACGGCGCACCTTCGGAGAAAAACTCCTCGTTTCTGACACGCGCGACACGCCGTTCCACACCATACTCACGCGCTATCATGCACGACACAAGGTTGACCTCATCGATATCCGTTACAGCGATGAAAAGGTCACTTTGTTCGATTCCGCCTTGTTCGAGAATATGGGCGGATGCGCCATTGCCTCGAATGGTCATGACATCAAGCCCCTTCTCCAGGCGACGCAGTTTCTCATCGTTCTGGTCAATCAGGACAACGTCATGCCCCTCACCGGAAAATCTTTCTGAGAGGTAATACCCAACCTCTCCAGCACCTATAATCATTATTCTCATAGTCTTAAATCAATATTCGCATAGTCTTAATCCAACTTAAGCTATCGGTAATTGTAACGTGAGAATGAAAGAAATGCTAATCCAAAACAAGACTCCACCCCGGGAGCTTCGGCACCCTTGCCAGAATGGTCGTCAGCCCACCCGGGAGCTTCGGCACCCTTGCCGGAATGGTCGTCACCCCCCCCCGGGAGCTTCGGCACCCTTGCCGGAAAATGGGCGTCAGCCCCTCTCTTTCCACCAAGCCTGCCGAAGCTCCCGTCTTCATTGCAGCACCAGCCTAAAATGATCGATGGTTGTGTCCCTGACTTCTGGGAATTGAACCTGGGAAATAAAACAGAACTCATAATTTGTGATAAAATAATAAGTAGTTGCATTTAGAATAAAATGTATTGCAGGTTTGACGAATTTCTTATTAAGGAGTAGTTAGATGAAAGAAATCAAATTCCTGATTATCTTATCAATCCTTCTTTTGGGGATTACCGGATGTTCAAAAGGTTCATCCAATCCTGTTTCCGACGATAACTTCAATGTCCCCACAACAGATTTATCAGATGTTAATAGTGTTTTAGGTGTATTGGGAACTTTCAGTCTCTCAATAACCGACTCTTTAACTGCTGATTTATCGACAACACGCAAATTAAGTTTGGGAGAATCTTTTGTAATCAGCGGTGAAGCGTTTTTTGCAATTGCACCATGTCGTGACTGTTTAAGGATTAACAGTGTGGGTCTGGACGCTGATAATAACATTATTGCTGAACTAGCTCTTAAGCATCCTTTCCCCAAAGGAGATACAAATGAGGACCCCTCATCAACTAACAGGCTTGACCTTGATATATTCGATGTCGCCCTGTTTGTAAAACCTGAAAATCAGACTCCCGCAAACTTTGAATTAACAAATACTGATATCTACTCAGACATCATTTTAAATGCTGATGGTTACAGCAAAGAGCTTCAGAATCTAACAGGTGACAATGCAGCTTTACCGTACAACATTTGCTATAAATCAAGTGACAATAATCGTTTTGAAATGGGAACAACGTGGCAGTATTTCGATGTGATAGTTGCCAGCGCCGGACTGGATTTTGACCTTTATCTCACAATGGGTTACGGTGCCAGTGCAAGGCTGCCCCAGCGGCTTGATCCGGTCTATTTTGTGCCGGAGTTTAATAGAAAATCCGCATGGAAAATTGAAGTCGAGGCTAATCCCTGGTTTCAGGACAATCCAAATACTGTAACCATCGATATCTTCGACTGGAATCATGGGGTAACTGTCGCCGAAAACTATCCTGATCCCGACAACACAAACCATATCAGCGCTCCAAGCGATATCAGCTCTGTTACCGTGGAAGTGCCCGGTATGACAGATAATATTATCGTTGCCGAAACAACCGACACCCAGACTAATGGCTGGAATGACCCCATCAGCTACACTGCGACATTTACTAACGAAAACCAGCTTCCGATTGGTGATTATACAGGACTGGTAAAGGTAGTCGATTCAAGAGAGCCTGGAATTGTTTTGGTTGGCTCTGAGATTGATACACTAGCTCACTCAATCGGTGGGACTGAACTGGAATGGCAGAACATTCCCGAATTCGCCACGTACCAGACATTCAAGGCATCTGTCGTTGATAATATCTGTGGGCCGATCAGTGGGGAAATAATCTCTCCCTTATGCCCTATTGATGATGTGTATAACGGTGAAATAATTGATTTTACCGTAACTGCATTGAGTGCCTATGGCGGCGACCCCGTAACATTATATGAGTTAGACTGGGATTATGACGGATCTAATTTCGATGTTGATGCATCCAATACCGATGGAATATTTTACGGTGTAGGCCCATTCGATAACCCCAACTGCGGCGGTTCGAATGATCCTGTTACCTATACAGTTGCATTCAGAGCGACTGACAGTTGCGATCCGCCCAACAGAACCATTTTTGAAACGTGCGAAGTTACTGTCGAATACTGCTGTGGCCCTATTACCGGAGAGATAATTTCACCGGCATGTCCCGTTACAGATGCAATTCACAGACAGATGCTTGATTTTGTCGTTTCAGCATCGAGTGCAGCCGGTGGAGACCCCGTATATTTTTATGAGGTTGACCTGGATTATGACGGAGTTATATTCGATAGAGATGACTCCAACGGTGATGGTGTTTTTAATAACCTCGGTCCGTTCATTAATCCGAATTGCGGAGGATCAGAGGAACCTGTAACCTACACCGTTGCGTTCCGCGGAAGTGACACCTGTAATCCAACCAATATAACTGTATTTGCCACCTGTGAAGTAACGGTTATCTGCGGCGCTGGCTGGGCGCGCACATGGGGTGGCGAAAAACGAGATTCTTGCTCGAATATCGCTTTTGACAATTTTGGAAACCTGTATGTGGTCGGATCATTTATGGAGACTGTTGATTTCGACCCCGGAAATGGTGAGGATTGGCATTTCGCTTTTGAATGTGGCAGCTATATCAGTAAATTCAATATAAGGGGTGACTTCATCTGGGCACGTACCTGGGATAATAATTATGGTGGTCTTGATGTTATTGACCTTGGAATTGATGATGCAGGCAATATCTTCATTACGGGTGGATTTAGGGGTACAGTTGACTTCGATCCCGGGCCTGGAACCGACTGGCGCACCTCTCCTGGTATATCGCGCTCTCCTGACACATATATCTGCAAATATGATATTAATGGGAATTACCTCAAAGTAATTACATTCGGTGGTGAAAACCAGGATCATGGCTTAGCGATCTCTGTAAGCGATTCAGGGGCAGTTTACACAACCGGCTTTATAAGTGGACCTGTTGATTTTGACCCCGGTCCTGGTGTGGTTATACATAATGGAACCACCTATCTGTGCAGATATGACTCTGGCCTGAATCTCGTATGGGCATGGGCACTCGGAGATGGTTTTCCATCAATAGCAGTGGGAAATGATGTCTTAATTGACAACTCCGAAAATGTGTTTTGGACTGGTTTTTATGCTGGTAGTGTGGATTTTGATCCCGGTCCGGGTGTTGACATTCATAATCAGCTTGGTTCTGGAAGTATAAATATGACTGCATTCCTTGGGAAATTTGATTCTGACGGTAATTATCAATGGACACGATCATGGGGCCAGGCTATGAGCAATTCAGTTACAATAAATGATGCAGGAAATATTTTTTGTACCGGCCCCTTTAGTGGAACTGTTGATTTTGATCCCGGTTCCGGTATTTCCCAGGTAACAGCTATTGATGAAACAGATGCGTTTATGAGCAGTTTTGACAATAATGGAAATTTCACCTGGGTTCGAACATGGGGAGGAGCGGATAATGCAAGCTCTAGTGCATTGTATTCGGATACTGTCGGCAACATTTATGTATCAGGTAGTTTTTGGGGAATTACTGATTTTGATCCCGGTCCGGGTGTGGATGAGATTGAATCACGTGGGGAAAATGATGGCTATCTGAGTCGATTCGACCAGAACGGAAATTACCACTGGGTTCGTACCTGGGGTACTGAGGATCATGAGTACAGTAATGCGGTAATCTCAGATGATTTAGGAAACGTATATGTAACCGGTGCTTTCTCTAACACTATCGATTTTGACCCGGGTGCAAATGAAGATTCACACACCAGTTTGGGTGGTCGTGATGCTTTCCTGACGAAACTATTGCCAAACGGTTACTGGGAGTAGTAATTCATCATACTCAGTCCCGGGAGCTTCGGCAATCATCCATGAAAGAGAGGGGCTGACGCCCCTTTTCCGGCAAGGGTGCCGAAACTCCCGGCGAAGAATCGCAAAATGTAATTATACCACCCATGTTATTTATTATACCATCGCAACTACCCCCCAACCGCAAATCCCCATCCCGTAAAGAAAAATTTACCAAGCCCCTTAACCTCTTCTCTTTAACCTGATTAAATGCTATCATATATCCGAGACTACTGATATAATCCGATTCTTCATCAACGTCTCGCTGAATTGCAATATTAACAACAATCTGAAATCTCTTTGGGAGGAGATGTCATGAAATCACTAAACTTGCTAATCACACTGCTTTTCATTCTTTTCCTATTAACATCCTGTTCAAAAAGTTCAAATCCGTTGACACCGGATAATTCCGATTCGGATGCGAACCCGGTTGTCATCGCCGACTCGCAAATGCCTGTTAATCCATATCGAGGTGTTTTCGGAGCGTGGAAAGTAGCCATCGACACGGAAAAACTGACAGCTGAAATTATCCCTGCCAGAAACGCTCATGCAATCGGGGATGTTTTCGATGCCGACCTTCTGCAATTCCTTACAGTCTCACCATGCGCGAACTGCCTGAGGATAACCAATATAACATTTGATGGAGAGTGGTTTTTTAATATTGATATCGGGATAAAACATCCGTTCGAGGACATAACCACGCGCCCTGACCTTCACGGGTTCGATGTCCGCCTGATTTTCATTCAGGATGCCTGGGTTAACAGTTATCCCGATATCCAGATGATGCAACCCGACAGCGCGGTGGAGGAAGCTGAACTCCCAACATATTCCCTTATTAATGCGGATGGCTTTACATCACATTTCGACAGCATCGTGACCGATGAAAGGTATTTCATTGGCGGTTCGGATGTCCCTGGAAATCTAAATCCTTTCCTGAGATATTTCAACAAATACGCTACAGATGCTTTTGATCCCCATGCTCCAACCGGACATAATGTGATGCAGGTTGGGTCACCGTTTGAGGTCCGTACAGCGCAATTGGGCGAGTGGGGCATGAGCGGTATGGTGTTTTATCTTGTCGCAGATGTGGCATACGGACATTCCGCAACTTATCTTAATCGTCCTGACCCGCAGTATTATCTTCCAGCATACAACAGAACAGAACCGTGGCGTACCGAATACTGGATTGAAAATAACAATCTGGATGATACTGACCCGTCATCCACCGCGGATGTAATGATTCAGGTATTCGACTGGCAGCACGGCGCGACAGTTGATCCTGATTACCCGAATCCCGCCAATCTGTCCGGAATTCGCGAATCAAGTAATGTCAGCCAGCTGGAACTTTCAATTCCGGGCCTTCAGGATGCTCCAATAATTGTGGATACTCCTGAAAGCGGAACAGGAACACCACTGGACCCGCTGACATATCGCCTGCAGGTTACAAATGAAAATGGCCTTGCATATAACGCATCGGGATTGCTTGCTGTACGTGATGAGCTTTACGGTCAAACCGGAAGGTTTCCGATACCGGAAGCGCCATCCGGTTTTCCTTACGAAACCGAGGATATTCTCGATTACACACACTATCAGTTAATATACGTAAACAATCCCAGTTCCGATTATCCCTATGATGGAGAATTGGATATTGATGATGACGATCTGTATGCAACATATGGTGATATATATATATATGCGGATTTCTTCATGGACCCCGGCGGAATGAGATTTCAGTACAGATGGGATTATGACTATGACGGCATTACATTCGATGTCGATGGCGGCGGGAATCCAAGCCCGAAGATTGAATTCACTCGTGGAGGAAAACATGATGTTGGCTTGAGAGTCAGAACCAATTCAGTGCCACCTCGGGAATATATCTACTCAATACCCGTGATTGCCGATGGCGATATATTCCAGACAGATCTCGATTCCACAGTTATGGATAAGAAAGACAACTCATCCGTTAATCGCGCTGCTGCGATTGGATGGTCATCGGATTATTACTACTGCGCTTTCACATCGGAAGCTGGCGCTAATAGAGATATCTGGCTTGTTGTCGGTAACAAAGAAGGATTTTTCACCTCTAATTGTATCACGGCAACCATGGCAGAGGATTGTTTCCATCCGTCAATTGAGGTCATTGAGGATGGTGTAAATGACAGGGTTGTTGTTCTCTTCAATGTGGATGACGGTGGTGACTGGGATTTGTATTCAACGTACGGCAACCTTGACGGTTCCAATTTTTTAGCTTCACATATTGTCCAAATTGCCACTACCACTGATTACAGTTCTTTCGTGGACACCATTTATCAATACGATAAAATCTTCGCATATTACTGGGTATGGAATTTCATGTCACCTGATCAAAATCTTCAGATTGCCTACTCGGAGGATTATGGCGAATCATGGACAGTTCATCCAACTTTGGTGGACAGCGGTTCAGCAAGGAAATATGAGCCAACAGTCGTTTATAACACACAAAATTTCAGGACATATCTAATATGGGAGGATTTCAGGAATGGCGCAACAACCGGAACAGATATCTATATGGCAGAATCGTACGGGGGATTGAACTTTGACACTCCGTTAAATCTCACTAATTTTTCAGGTAATGTAGATGAAGAATTTCCTGCAGCTGTTAGCAATGGTTCAACAATAGCTATCGCATATCTTGCCGATCCGGAAGGTGCTGGCGGAAATCAAGTATATGTAAAATTGTATGATGTTTACCAGCAGGCGGATATCGATTTCTGGGTTGATTACGCTACTTATGGCCTCCACTGCTTGAAACCATCAATTGGAATGGCGGCGGATAGCAAAATGGTGCTGGCATACTGCACATATAACTTAACATCCGAGGAACTTAAAAGTATTGTTGTTGAAGTAGAGGCATATGACGGTTTCTTTGATTTAAGGAGTTGGCCGAAATATAACGAATCAGTTGGAATCATGCCCTCCACGGCATTATCGTACTACCCGGGTTCTGCAGTGATTTGCCGAAGCCACCTTGATAATAGAGCTTATGAAGCTTTTGCTGTCTGGACGGGATATAATAACGGATATGCTCTGGATTCAACCCCATTCCCGATGTACCTGGGCGATATCGAGTGTGTCGCCTTTGTCGAGGACGGGGAAGATTAGTTAGTAAGTTAGTAAGTTAGCAAGTTAGCAAGTTAGCAGGTTAGTAGATTAAAAAATAGAATTAATCTAATAACACCATGCTTTAGCGTGGTGCGACACAAAATAAGTTAACAGGTTAATCTTCTCTCAACCTACTAACTTGCTAACTTACTAATTGTTATCAATCTCTCTTGGAGGAGATTCCATGAAATCACTAAATATACTTATTACAACGATGTTGCTTCTTTTCCTGCTGACATCCTGTTCAAAAAGCTCGAATCCATTAACGCCTGACCAGATGGGAGATAACAGCTCGGATGTGAATCCGATTGTTGTCGCTGATTCTCAAATGCAGGTTAATCCCTACCGTGGCGTTTTCGGCGCGTGGGAGGTTAATCTGGATGTGGAGAATCTCACAGCAGAGATTATCCCATCGAGAAACGCTCGCGCGATAGGGGATATTTTCGATGCCGACCTTCTGCAATTTCTCACGGTATCCCCATGCGCGAACTGCATGAGGATTTCCAGGATAGCATTTAATGATATGTGGCTTTTAGAGTTAGATGTCGGGATAAAGCATCCTTTCGATAACATAACCACGCGCCCGGATCTTCATGGATTTGATGTCCGATTGATCTTTATATATGGAGGCCTTTATAGCGATGTGCTTGATGGGATTGATGTGATGCTTCCCGATGGTTCTGAAGTGCCTGCCGATTTACATGTGAATAACCTTGTAAACGCGGATGGTTACACATCACACTTTGACAGTATAGTTACAGATGAACGATATTTTCTTGGCGGTTCGGATGCTACCGGCAATATTAATCCTTTCCTGCGCTATTTCACGGATAATGCAACAACCGAGTTCGACCCTCACGTGCCTTCAGGCCAGAATGTATTGCCTGTCGGTTCGGAATTTGAAACACGTACCGCATACCTTGGCAACTGGGGCTATGAGGGTTTGAAATTGTATCTGGTTGCGGATGTGGCATATGGGCAATCGGCAACTTATCTGAATCGACCTGACCCGCAATACTATCTCCCGGAATTTCACCGCACCGAACCATGGCGAATTGAATACTGGAATGAAAATAATAACATTGATAGTATGATTCCAACATCCACAGCTGATGTCGTGGTTCAGGTTTTCGACTGGCAGCATGGCGCGACTGTTGATCCCGACTATCCCAATCCCGATAATCTTTCGGGAATTTCGCAATCAAGCAATGTCCTCCAGCTTGAACTTCTCATGCCGGGTTTCCAGGATGATCCGATAATCGTGGATACGCCTGAATCAGGAACCGGAACTCCGCAGGACCCGTTGACTTACCGCCTTCAGGTTACAAACGAAAGAACCAGCAACAGTAGCTGCACCGGCTTACTGGCGGTACGGGATGAACTTTACGGACAAACCGGAAGACTGCCGATTCCTGAATCAGTAAACGGATTCCCGTACGACACTGAGGATATTCTTGACTACACCCTTTACCATATTATTTGTGTGAATAATCCAACTTCACCATTTTATACTGAAGTTGATTATGATGGCGAACTTAACATTCAAGATGACGATTTGCATGCAAGATACGGCAACACAACCATTCGGCCGTATTTCTTCATGGACCCGGGCGGGGCAAGATTCCAGTACAGGTGGGATTATGACTATGACGGCATCACGTTTGATGACGATGGGGAAGGTGTTCCAAGCCCGGTAATCGAATTCACCACCGGTGGAGTGCATAATGTCGGATTGAGAATCAGAACCAATTCAGTCCCGCCGCGTGAATATCTCTATTCCATACCAATAACAGTAAACGGTACTGTTTTCCAGGGTGATATTGATTCAACTGTAATGGAGATGAAAGACTGCATGTCATATAATCGTTCGGCGAGTATTAGCGGGTCATCAGGTTACTATTACTGCGCTTTCACATCGGAATCTGGCACTAAAAGAGATGTCTGGCTGGCTGTTTATGATTCTGCAACAGGGCTTTTCACTTCAAGCAATCTGACACAAGCATTGTCAGTGAATTGTTTCCATCCCGCGATTACGGTTATCAAGGATGGTACACATGACAGGCTTGTTGTTGTTTTTAATATTGTCGATGGCCTTGGTGAATGGCATTTATATTCAACATGGGGAAATCTGGACGGTTCAAATTTTCTCGGAGCCCACATTACACCACTCGGCACAACAAGAGTTATCAATGCATTTGTTGATACTGTTTTTCAATATGGTGAAGTCTTTGCGTATTATTGGTCAACTCCTAATCCCTTTATTGAGGGGAACATCGAAATCGCTTACTCAAGTGATTATGGCGAAACATGGAATATTCATCCAACGCTAATCGATGGCGGTTCAAACCAAAAATTTGAACCAGTAGTGGTTTATTCAACAAGGGAGCCAAGGACATATGTGATATGGGAGGATTGCCGCGATTCCGTCACAAATGGAACGGATTTATATATTGCCAGATCTTACCTCGGGCGTGATTTTGAGCCCGCTGTAAATATATCCAACTTCGTTGGTGATGTTGATGAACAGGAACCTGAGGCTGTTGCCCATGGGTCCAAAATCGCCATTACATATCTTGCTGACCCGAATGGCGCGGGCAACAGTGAGGTCTGGGTGAAATTAATGGACGTTTACGATGAACTATATGTCGATTTCCAAGTGGGTTTTGCATCCCCCACAGTCGATTGCCTGAGACCCGCGATTGGGATGGCGGTTGATAATAAAATAGCGCTTGCATACTTATCCTATGATACGGTATCTGAAGAACTCACCAGCTGGGTTAGAGAGATTGAAGCGGAGAATGGTTTCTTCGACCTGCGAATAAACACCTTATACAACGAATCAGCTGGAAGCATTGCACCATCCGCAATAAGCTATGTTTATGGTTCAGGAGTTGTCTGCCGGAGTTTGCTTGGTGATGACGCTTATGAAACTTTCGCAGTCTGGACAGGATATAACAATGGTTCAGCTCATGATGTAACACCGTTCACAATGTATTTCGGTGATATCGAATGTATTTCTGTTATCAGTGATGGAGAAGAATAGTTAGCAGGTTAGAAAGTTAGTAGGTTAGTAGGTTAGTAGGTTAGAAAGTTAGCAGGTTAGTAGGTTAGTAGGTTAGCAGGTTAGTAGGTTAGCAGGTTAGTAGGTTGGTAGCGCCCCAGGTTTACGGATTGAATCGTAGATTCTCTCTTCCAAGTCAAGGATAAATAAGAAAGAATTCATGCATGCA